>WLNX01000067.1 GCA_009699565.1 Actinomycetota bacterium
CCGCTACATGGCGACCGGCAAGCGCAAGCGCGCAGTTGCACGCGTGATCCTCAAGCCTGGCAAGGGCGAGTACACGATCAACGGCCGTTCGATGGATGACTTCTTCCCGCGTCCAGCCCTTCAGCGGAACATCCGTCAGCCGCTTGAGGCAGTCGGCTACGAGGGCAAGATGGACGTAGTCGCACGGATGCATGGAGGTGGCGTCTCCGCCCAGGCAGGCGCGTTGCGGCACGGCATCTCCCGCGCGCTCCTTGAAGCCGACCCAAATCTTCGCGGAGCGCTAAAGACCCGCGGCTTCCTTACGCGCGACGCCCGCGCCAAGGAGCGCAAGAAGGCTGGCCTCAAGAAGGCCCGCAAGCGGCCGCAGTTCAGCAAGCGCTAGCCACCATGCCCCGCGCACCCAGCGTGGATTCCGAGGTTTCAGCCTGATGGCCCGCAAGCTCTTTGGCACTGACGGCGTACGCGGCGTAGCCGGTGAGAAACTTTCCGCCGACCTCGCCTTGGCACTGGGAAGGGCTGCGACAGAGCAGGCAGGTGGAGCTGGAACCCGCGTGCTGGTGATTCGCGATACGCGCGAGTCCGGCGAGATGCTCGAGGCCGCGCTCGCCGCCGGAATTACGGCTGCCGGGGGTGAAGCCCTGCTCGGCGGCGTCTTGCCAACTCCCGCCGCGCCGCTCCTCATTCGCCAGTACGGATTTGACCTCGGCGTTGTCGTCTCTGCCTCGCACAACCCCTATCAGGACAACGGCATCAAGTTCTTCGGCGGCGACTCGCTGAAGTTGACAGATGATGCCGAGGAGGAGATCGAAGCGCGCCTTGAGGCCGGCTTTACTGGCAACACGCGGATCGGCCGTTCGCGCACCCTCCACGGGACGCAGGAGGATTACCTGCGAGCGCTGGAAACTCGCTTCAGCGACCTCGACCTGTCGGGCAGAAAGCTCCTGCTCGACTGCGCCAACGGCGCAACTTACCGCGTAGGACCGGAGATCTTCAGGCGCCTTGGCGCCGAGGTTTCGACACTCGGGACCGAGCCCGACGGCCGCAACATCAACGAGGGGGTTGGCTCGACCCACATCGGGTCTCTCGCCGCAGCGGTCGCAGAGGGAGGTTACGACCTCGGATTCGCCTTCGACGGTGACGGTGACCGGATGCTCGCGGCTGACCGCAGCGGTGTACCAGTGGACGGTGACGAGCTGATTGCGATCGCTGCGCTGCACATGCGCGATGCCGGCCGACTGGAAGGGAACGGTGTTGTCGTCACTGTGATGACCAACTACGGCTTCCACACCGCGATGACCGAGGTGGGGATCGAGGTCGCGTCGACCGACGTTGGAGACCGTTATGTCCTGGCCGAACTGCGCGAACGCGGCTGGGTCCTTGGCGGAGAGCAGTCAGGCCACATCATCGAGATGGGGTTTGTCCCCTCGGGCGACGGCATCGCCAGCGCCCTGCTAACTCTGGAGGCGTTGAAGGGCGCCGACCTGTCCGAGCGCTCGGCGATGGCAAAACTCCCCCAGAAACTCGTCAACGTGCCTGTCGCCGACAAGGCCGCCGCGCTGCTTGCGGTCGAAGGCCCCAGCGCCGATGAGAACGCCGCGCTCGCGGGACGAGGACGGGTGCTGGTCCGCTCCAGCGGAACCGAGGAGCTCATCCGGGTGATGGTCGAAGCGCCAGATCAGGCCGAGTGCGACGCAATCTGCGCACGCCTGGTCGCTCTCGTGGACGCCGCCGCCTAACGGGCTCGGATTGGCCCGACGGGTAGCGTCGAGCCCACTAGGTAGGCTCCTCTCATGTGCGGAATCGTCGGTTATGTGGGCTCAAGGGCCGCAGAAGAGCTGCTGCTTGCGGGGCTTTCGAAGCTGGAGTACCGCGGCTACGACTCTGCCGGCATCTCCGTGATGGCCGACGGGTCAATCGAATCCGTGCGTGCCGTGGGCAATCTTGAGCAGCTCACCAGCGCCGTCGAAGCCCGGCAGGCTGCCGGGGGAGCGACGGCGACCCTAGTCGAGGCGGCGACGATCGGGATTGGGCATACGCGCTGGGCAACCCACGGACGCGTCAACGAGCAGAACGCGCATCCGCACTTCGATACGGCAGACCACGTCCACGTCGTCGTGAACGGGATCGTCGAGAACTATCTGCAGCTTCGGGATCGTCTGATCGGCGACGGGGCGACCTTCACCTCGGAAACCGACGCAGAGGTGATCGCACACCTTGTCGCTTCGCACTTGGATGGAGACCTCGAGCAGGCAGTACGCGATGCCTTCGCAGAGCTCCAGGGCCACTTCGCATTCGTAGCGATGACGGCAGAAGCCCCCGGCCTGCTCGTTGGAGCCCGCAAGGAATGCCCGCTCATTCTCGGCGTCGGAGACGGCGAGATGTTCCTGGCTTCCGCGGTTCCCGCCTTCCTCGCGCAGACCAGGCGCGTCCAATACGTCGAGAACGACGAGATCGTTGCAGTCCGTGCGGAAGGCGCCACATTCACTACTCCTGCGGGCGAGCCGATAGAGCGAGAGGTTACGACCGTCGATTGGGACGAGGAGACCGCCGAGAAGGGCGGCTACGAGACCTTCATGCTGAAGGAGATTCACGAGCAGGCCGACGCGATCGCCGAAACCATCGCGGATCGGACCGTCCGTGATGACGGAGTCGACCTTGACGACCTTGGCGCCCTTACCGATCAGCAGCTCCGCGATGCCAAGCGGATCGTGGTTGTCGCTTGCGGAACGTCGTTCCACGCAGGGTTGATCGGGCGCTACGCAATCGAGGAACTCGCACGCGTCCCCGTGGATGTGGAGATTGCTTCCGAGTACCGCTACCGCAATCCGATAGTCGGTCCCGGCGACTTGGTGATAGGTATTACGCAGTCGGGGGAGACGGCCGACACGCTGGCAGCGATGAGACTCGCCCGCGAGAGGGGAGCCACGGTGCTGGCGATCACCAACATCATGGGCTCCCAGGCCACGCGTGACGCCGATGGCGTCCTCTACACGCGCGCCGGGCTCGAAGTGTCGGTCGCCGCAACGAAAACGTTTGTCTGTCAGGTAGCCGTCATGTATCTGCTGGCGCTCCGCCTTGCAGAGCTCCATTCGACGCTGGATGAGACTCGCCGAGTGCAGTTGGTTGGGCAGCTAAAGCAGATGCCGAGCCTTGTCGACGAACTGCTCGATGGAATCGATCCGGTTGTCGAGGCGATAGCGGAGCAGGTCTGGGAGGCCGACTTCTTCCTTTATCTCGGTCGCCACGCCGGGGTAGCCGTCGCTGACGAAGGCGCTTTGAAGCTGAAGGAGATCTCTTACATCTCTACGGAGGCGTATGCCGCCGGTGAGATGAAGCACGGCCCGATTGCGTTGCTGAGCGAGCAAACCCCGGTTGTCACCGTGGCGACCGACTCGCCGGTGCTGGACAAGGTGATCTCCAACATGCAGGAGGTTCGGGCACGCGGCGCCTTTCTGGTCGCGGTTGCCACCGCCGGCAACAAGACGATCGGCGAGCAGTCGGATGCGGTGATTGAGATTCCCGCAACCGACTGGATTCTTCAGCCGCTCCTGGCCGTTATCCCGCTCCAGCTCCTTGCCTACCGGATCGCCCGCCGCCGCGGCCTCAACGTGGACCAGCCTCGGAATCTGGCGAAGACCGTCACTGTTGAATAAACTCACTCCATGAGTGAAGCTCCGCGCGTTGGAATTGATCTCCTCGAAATCGAGCGGCTCGAGCTCGCCTTGGAGCGTCGGCCGCAACTCGCGCTGAGACTGTTCACCGATCAGGAGCGCGAATACGCCGCGGGCAATGTCCGCCCCGCGCAGCACCTTGCGGCGCGCTTCTGCGCCAAGGAAGCGGCGACCAAGGCGCTCGGGCTGAGCGTACTGCGCCCGCTGGAGATCGAAGTTGTCTCCGAGGCCGACGGGTCGCCTTCTCTGCTGCTGAGCGGCCTCGCAAGCGAGCGGGCAGCCGAGCTGTCCAAGTCGCTTACCTGCTCGCTGACACACACCCGCTCGACCGCCTGTGCGATCGTGATCGCCGGATGACATTCCCCGTCTGGCTCGATCCGTTGAGTGATGCCGAGCGCGCACGGGCTGCAGACGCGTGGGCGATAGAGCAGCAGGGGACGGCCGGACTTGTGCTGATGGAGAGGGCCGCAGCAGGCCTTGCCGATTACGTCCAGCGTTATGTCGGTGAGGGACTGGTTGTGGTGGTCTGTGGAAAGGGCAACAACGGCGGAGACGGCTACGCGGCCGCGAGAATGCTGCGCAACGCAGGGCGGTCGGTGCGCGTGCTCTTCGCAGGCGATCAGGAGAAGGTCAGCGACGAGAACCGCGCTCAGCAGGTCAGCCTCCACGGAGAGCAGCCGTTGCCCTTCTCAGCCGAGCTGCTCGACGACGCAGCAGTCGTCGTCGATGCCCTGCTCGGGACCGGTTTCAGCGGCAAGCCGAAAGGAGAGATCGGCGAGGCGATCGCCGCCATCCAGAAGTGCGGCAAGCCGGTAGTCGCCGCCGACGTGCCGAGTGGGGTCGACGCGTCAACCGGGGAGGCTGGCGGGGCAGCCGTAGCGGCTCAGATGACCGTCACATTTGGGTGCGACAAGATCGGCCTCCACATCAACCCCGGGCGCGAGCACTCGGGCGCCACCCGGCTTGCGGACATCGGCATACAAGAGAGTGCGCCGCTGGAGGCGCCAACCGTCGGCCTGATCAAGGAGGCGGAACTGATCGCGCTGCTGCCGCGGCGTGGCGCCTCGTCAAACAAGTTCACAAGCGGGCACCTCTATCTGGCTGCAGGCTCGAGGGGCTTGACTGGCGCGGCCGTGCTCGCCGGCAAAGCCGCTATGCGTGCGGGTGCGGGCTATGTGACTGCCTGCGTGCCCGCCAGCGAGCAGCCCGTCGTCGCCGCGCAGTTCGTCGAGGTGATGCAGATGGCTCTGCCGGGCAGCGACGGCCACCACTGCGCCGACGGCGCCAGCCTCCTGGCTGCTGCAGTTCGCAAGCGGCCTGGGGCGGTCCTGCTTGGTCCCGGGATCGGTTCAAGCAAAGGAGCACGGTCATTCGCCAGGGCCGTTGCCGAGAGCGTTGATCAGCCGATGGTCATTGACGCAGATGGCCTCAACGCCTACGCGGGGCGGTTGAAAGAGCTTGCGGCGCGGCGCAACGCGACCGTTCTGACTCCCCATGAGGGAGAGCTTGCCCGGCTGCTCGACTGCGACTCCGGCGAAGTTAAGGCTCGGCGTCTGCGGTCTGTTCGGCTGGCTGCAAAGCGTGCCAAGGCCACCGTTGTCCTCAAAGGCGTCGACACGCTCGTCTGCTCTGCGCAAGGAGTTGTTGCGGTCAGTCCGGGCGCCCCGCCTGCGCTTGCGACGGCCGGCACGGGAGACGTTCTCGGAGGGATCATCGGTGCGCTTCTGGCCCGCGGCGTCGCGCCGTTTGAGGCGGCATGCGCCGGTGTCCGGCTGCACGCCCGCGCCGCTGCGCTGGCGACCGCGCACGGCGGGGCTGAGGGAATGATCGCGAGCGATCTGGTTGCCTCCCTGCCCTTGGCGTGGGACTGACGATAGGATTCGGCGAATGAGCTCAACAGTCAGTCAAATCATGGATGCCGATCCGCAGACGATCGGCCCCGACGCCAGTGTCGAAGAGGTCGTCCAGCAGATGCACGACCATGAGCTTCCCGGCCTGCCGGTTGTCGACGAGGATGACGTGCTGATCGGCATTGTCACCGAGAGCGACCTCCTGCTCTTTGATGAGCACGAGGACGTAGATCCGCCGGCGCATGTCCAGATCATGGGCGGGGTGATCTACCTCGGATCGGTCAAACACTGGGAGGAGCGCGTCCGCAAGTCGGTCGCCAGCACCGTTGAGGAGCTGATGACGACCGATCCAATTACCGCCAGTCCAGACGATGACGCGCACGACGCAGGGCATCTGATCTCGGAGCATGGGCATAACCGACTCCCGGTTGTCGACGACGAGGGGCGGCTGGTAGGGGTCGTCACGCGCGTCGACGTGCTCGAGGCACTGCTCGAAGATCGCTAGGGGGATCGGATGGAGGTGCGTGCGCTGGCCTCTGTGAATCTCGCCGCGATCGAGCGCAATGTCGGGCTGCTCCGTCGCTCGGCACCGACCTCGCAGCTCTGCGCTGTCGTCAAGGCCGACGGCTACGGCCACGGGGCGGTACAAGCGGCCCGCGCAGCGCTCGCCGGGGGGGCAGAGTGGCTTGCTGTGGCAACGGCGCAGGAGGCTGTGGAGATAAGGGGCGCCGGCATCACTTCTCCGTTGCTGGTGCTTGGAGCTCTGACGCAATCGGAAGTCCAGGTCGCGGTCGGTGCCGGCGCCGACATCTCTGCGTGGAGCTCGGAGTTTCTCGATCGCGTTGTCGCAGGCGGCGGGGCCCGCGTCCACATAAAGCTTGATACCGGCATGGGCCGGCTGGGGACGCGCGACCAGCAGTTGGCAAGTGATCTGGCTGCGGTCGCAGCACAGTCACCGGGTTGCCGGCTGGTCGGCGTCATGACGCACTTCGCGACCGCCGACGAGCGCGGCGATGGCTTTTTCGACGAGCAGCTCGACTGTTTTTCGCAGTGGTCGGCGCCGATTGCAGAAGCCAACCCTGGTCTGTTGCGACACGCGGCAAACAGCGCGGCGCTGATTCGCGACCGACGGTCCCACTTCGACATGGTTCGTCCGGGCGTGGCCTGCTACGGATTGGATCCGTTCGGCGAAGACCCGCACGCGCAGCAGCTTGAACCTGCGATGGAACTGTCCTCATACCTCGCGGCTGGCAAGCCCTGCGAGGTCGGGCAGAGCGTCGGCTACGGGAGAACGTTCATCGCAAGCTCACCGACGATGACGGGGACGATCCCGGTCGGCTACGCAGACGGCTACAAGAGGGTCTTCTCGAATAACGGCGACGTTCTCATCGGCGGAAAGCGCTTCCCGATAGTGGGAAACGTCAGCATGGACAACTGTTCCGTCGACCTTGGTCTGAACAGTGACCCGGTCAGACTCGGCGACAAGGCGATCCTGTTGGGGGCGGATGGGGGAGAAGAGATCACAGCAGAGGAGCTGGCGCGACAGGCGGGGACGATCAACTACGAGATAGTCACTTCGGTCAGCGGGCGGGTTCCGCGCCGCTATCACCGTGACGGCGCCAAGGTCGGCGACAATGACTGAACAGCAGGCAATCGAGATGGTGAGGGACGCTCTCGCGGGGGATGAAGTCTGGCTTGTAGGCGGCGTCGTCCGCGACCGGATTTTGGGTCGCAGTCCAGGAGGGCGCGTCGACATCGACCTGGTCACGGCCGGAGACGCAGGGCAGGCTGCTCGCAAGATCGCCGAGCGTGTCGACCGCGGAGTCGCAGTCTTTCCGCTGTCGGACGAGTTTGGTTCTTGGCGGGTCAGCGGGGCCGACGGCTCGTGGCAGGTCGACTGCACGCCAATTCAGGGCGGCTCTCTGGAGCAGGATCTGCTGGCACGAGATCTGACGGTCAACGCGATCGCCGAACGGCTAGACGGCGGCAGCCTGATTGATCCGTCTGGTGGGGTTAGCGATCTAGAGCGTCGAACACTGAGGATGCCCGGACCGAATGTATTCGAGGCCGACCCTCTGCGCGCTGTGCGCCTCGCACGGTTCACGGTGCAGCTCGGCTTCGAGCCGGATGCGTCCGCAGTCGCTGCGGCAAGGAAGGCTGCAGCGGGGCTCGACTTGGTCGCAGGCGAGCGGATTTACTCCGAGTTCAACGCGATTCTCGCCTCCGCCGATCCCGTTGGGGGGATCCGCATGCTCGATGACTGTGGTGTCAGCGGCGTGATTCTTCCGGAGCTGCAGTTGCTGAAAGGCATCGATCAAACGGCCTATCACCACCTCGATGCATACGAGCACACGCTTGAGGTCCTACAGAACTCTGCCGACATGCAGTCGGACGCAGCCGCTTATGTCGGCAGCGCTCTAGGGCCTCGGGTAGCGCAGGTTCTGAACGAGGAGCTGGCCGACGAGATGACGCGCGCCACCGCGCTGCGCTGGGGTGCTCTGCTCCATGACATTGCCAAGCCGCAGACACGGACCGAATTCAGCGACGGGCGGATTGGCTTCCCGGAACACGCGGCCCAAGGTGCGGTTCAGGCTCGCACCATCCTCGAGCGCTTCAGAGCCAGCGAGAAGGTCCGGGCACACGTCGCGAAACTAACGAAGGAGCATCTGCGGCTCGGCTTCCTTGTCCACGAGAGACCGCTGGGGCGCAGTCACCTCTACCGCTACATGATCGATTGTCGCCCGGTCGAGGTCGACGTCACACTGCTGTCTCTGGCGGATCGTCATGCCACCCGCGGGCGCAAGTCGGAAGAGGCGATAGCGCTGCACGGTGAAATTGGCGAGCAGGTGCTCGTGGCGGCGCTTGATTGGCGCAGCGGCGGGCCTCCCGAGCCGCTCTACCGCGGGGATCTTCTTGCCCGGGATCTGGGCATCGCGACCGGCCCGAAGATCGGCGAACTGTTGGATGCAATTCAGGAGGCCCAGTACTGCGGCGAAGTGACCACACGCCCCCAGGCGCTCGAGCTGGCCGAGGGACTTCTGGGAGGTCTCTAGTCGTCAGCTCCGGCG
>WLNX01000068.1 GCA_009699565.1 Actinomycetota bacterium
GATTCGAATGCCGCGACGGGAGACTGCGTTGAGGCCGCAAGCGCGGTGAATCCCGGCGGAGGCTCGTAAACGGTGTCGCGGTGGGACATCCAGCATGGCTGCGAGTCGGGCAGACCGGCGAACAGCAGCCCCGGTTCAGCGATCGTCAGTTCCGAGCGCCCGTACTCGCCGACCTCGGCCGCCTCGACCCGGCCACCAAGATTCTGTGCGAGAAGCTGCATGCCGTAGCAGATTCCGAGGACCGGAATCCCTAGCTCAAGCAGCTCCGGATCAAGACGAGGAGCCCCGTCAACGTGGACGGAAGCCGGCCCGCCGGAGAGGATCAACCCCTTCGCTCCGCGGGCGCGAACCTCGGCTGCCCCCACGTGGTAAGGCAGCAGCTCCGAGAAGACGCCGCACTCGCGAACCCGGCGCGCGATCAGCTGCGAGTACTGCCCGCCGTAGTCGAGAACAACAACTTCGTCGTGGGTCACGCCGGAGTCGAACTGAGCGTGCCGTCGGCCTTGGACGAAGGAGAGGCCCCAGCGCCGCGACTGCCCATCCCGACGCCCTGTGACGACTGAAGCTTCTTGCCTTCGGTCTGGAGCGCAGGAGCGACCATCAGCTCGGCCCGGTTGAACTCGGCGATGTCCTGATAGCCGCAGGTGGCCATCGACGTTCGCAGCGCTCCCATCAGATTGAAGCTGCCGTCATTCTCGTGCGCAGGTCCGATCAGGATCTCCTCGATCGAGCCATTCTGGATCGTTTCAACGCGCGCACCGCGTGGAAGGGTCGGATGGAAGGTCGCCATTCCCCAGTGGAAGCCTCGACCGGGCGCCTCGTAAGCCCGCGCCAATGGCGATCCGATCATCACTGCATCTGCGCCGCAGGCGATCGCCTTCGCAACATCGCCACCGGTGCTCATGCCTCCGTCTGCGATCACTTGCACGTACTCGCCGGTCTCGAGCATGTGCGTCGAGCGGGCTCCCGCAACATCAGCGATAGCCGTTGCCTGCGGAACACCCAAGCCGAGCACGCCGCGTGTGGTGCATGCAGCGCCGGGACCAACCCCGACCAGGACTCCGGCGGCGCCGGTGCGCATCAGGTGCAGACCGGTGTGATAGCTGGCACAGCCGCCAACGACGACCGGCACCGGAAGATCGGCGATGAACTCCTTGAGGTTTAGTGCCTCGCTGGTCTTCGAGACGTGCTCGGCGGAGACGACGGTTCCCTGGATCACGAGGATGTCGAGGCCGGCGTCGAGGACCATCTCGTAGTGCTCGGTAACCCTCTGGGGTGTGAGCGACGCAGCAGTCACGACTCCGCTCGCCTTGATCTCCTCGATCCTCGCGCGCATCAGCTCAGCCTTGATCGGCTCCTGATAAATCTGCTGCATCTCATGGGTGGCCTCGTCCTTCGGGAGCTGAGCGATCCGCTCGAGCTGCTCCTCGGCATCCTCATAGCGGCTGAAGATTCCCTCGAGGTTGAGGACTGCCAAACCGCCGAGGCGACCGATTTCAATCGCGGTCCGCGGCGAGACGACGCCGTCCATCGCCGACGCCAGCAGCGGCAGTTCGAAGCGGTATGGACCCAGCTTCCAGGCGATGTCTACATCGTCAGGATCGCGCGTCCGCCTCGACGGAACAATCGCGATGTCGTCAAACCCATAGGCGCGGCGCGCCTTCTTGCCTCGTCCAATCTCAATTTCCATCGGGCGATCCTAGGTTCGCGTCCGGACGAATCGTTTGCGCGCTTGGCGGCCACCAGCTTTGTACTTCAGGGTTTGGCGGCGCGAGCGTGCTCACGCTTCAACGATAGCGCTCAGACTGCGCGCGCAGGTGCTGCGATCCGCTCGACCTCGACCTCGGGAAGGAGATCGTCAACGCCGTTCGGATCGATCAGCCCGGCGCCGAGGCGCTGAGTTGACTCTGCGCCGCAGGCGACCGCATAGCGCAGGCATTCCTCAGGGGAGGATCCGCCGTAGCGCGCTGCGACATACCCGGCAAGGAATGCATCTCCGGCGCCCACGCTGGCGACCGCCTCGCGCGGCTCGATCCAAACGCGGTGCTCGATCGGCGTGCCGTCAACCAAGACGCTGGCAAGGCATCCGTCCGGGAGCGTCACAATCGCCTCCTGAGCACCCAGTGCGCGCAGCTCTCCAAGCGCGCCGATCTGCTCCTCGCGGTCGTTGAACTCGTGGCCGACAAGCTCTTCGGCTTCCGCCATATTCGGCGAGATCACCGACGGCTCGGAGCGAACGGCAAGCCGCATCGCTTCTCCTTCAGA
Organism: Actinomycetota bacterium; assembly: GCA_009699565.1. Classification (GTDB taxonomy): domain Bacteria; phylum Actinomycetota; class Thermoleophilia; order Solirubrobacterales; family Solirubrobacteraceae; genus F1-60-MAGs163. The sequence continues at coordinate 2,266 of WLNX01000068.1, forward strand.
ATCAACGATTGTCGCGACATTCAGGCGCTTCATCTCGCCGATCAGATCGGAGTAGAGCGATGGCTCCACGCCCCTTGGCAGAGAACCCGCGATCACACAGATTGCGGCACCCCTAGCGAGATAGCAGAGCTTCTCGATGAAGAGCTCGACTTCGGCCGAGCTAACGGTTGGCCCGCGCTCGTTGATCTCGGTCTGCTCACCTGTCGTCGGGTCGAGCACCGAGATGTTTGTCCGCGACTCTTCGGCGATGTGGACAAATCCGTTGAGGATCGATTCCGAAGTCAACTGTTCGACGATTCGGGTCCCGGTTCCGCCTCCAACAAATCCGGTCGCGATCACCGGCTGGCCAAGCGAACCCAGCAGACGGGCAACGTTGACGCCTTTGCCGCCAGCGGTCGAGCGCTGCTCGACGGTGCGGTGGCGCCGTCCGACTTTGAAGCTCGGAACCGAAAGCGATTTGTCAACCGCGGCGTTGAGAGTGACTGTGATGATCATGCTAGTTCGCTTTGATGCCCACGTGTGCGCCTTGACGGCGTCTCCTCCACGCAAGATTAGCGGCTAGCGCAATTAGTGTGAAGACGACGAAGGCACCGATCAGCGGCCATGGCCCTCCGCTCAGCGTCGCAATCAGCGCTGGCGCCTCAACGCTGCTGGCAGTCACCAGCGGGACCCGCTCGACGGGCCGTCCGTCTCGGCGCACACTTACGAACCCAACCTTGGTCCCACGCTTGAGTGGTCCTTCTATCTCGCTCGGGATGCCGCTCAATGCGGTTGTCGGCGATGACGACCTCGCCACCACCACGTCTGCGGTTCGTGACGCGACCAGCGCTACCTGCTCAGGCCTCCCGGTCACATCAACACGAGCGAAGACCTGTCCCTTACGAACCGCGCGCACGCTTCGGTAACGGCTGAAGCCGTAGCGCATCAGTTTCAGGGTGTCGGCGTTGCGGGCGGCCTCGCTGGGCTCTGCCATCACGACGCTGATCAGCTGAACCCCGTTTCGGCTCGCGCCGCCGACCAACAGGTAGCCCGCGCTCCCGGTGTGGCCGGTCTTGATGCCGTTCATCCAGGGGACGGAGGAGACGAGCGTGTTGCGATTGACGACGACCCGGCGTCTTGAGCCGCTGTAGAGGGTTGCTTTGGAGCGGTTCATCGTCTCGCGCGCGACGGCAAACCGGCGCACCAGCACGGCGAGTTTCGAGAGATCGCGGGCGGTCGAGTAGTTGCCGCTGCCATCGAGGCCGATCGGGTTCGAGAAGTGCGTTCCCGTGAGCCCCGCGCGGCGAGCTCGTGCATTCATCATTCGCACGAAACCGCGCCGCGATCCGCCGATGTCCACGGCGATCGCCGCTGCCGCGTCATTCGCACTGGCGAGGAAGAGGGCTCGCAACATGTCGGCGCTGCTGAGCCGCTCGCCCGGGACAAGCCCCGCGGTCGACTCCGCCGCCGAGCCGTTGTAGGAGATTGCCTTGATGCGATGTGTCATCGAGCGCTTCTCGAGCAACAGCAGCGCCGTCATGAGCTTTGTTGTCGAGGCGATCCCTCTCCTCTTGTAGGGGCTTCGCGCGTAGACGATCCGACCGCTCGACGGCTCGATCAAGATCGCCGAGGGGGCCGTGATCGAAGGCCGCGCCCCGGCCGCGGAAGCGGCGACGGCAGGAGCGACGGCAAAGCAGAGCGCAAGCGACAAAGCAAGCGCGAGCTTGCGGATCACGGCTTGAGCTGCAACTTCTGGCCGGGCTGCAGAGCCTGAGTGTCGATGTCCGGGTTCAGCTCCTGAATTGTTGCAAGCGGGATTCCCGTCTCGATCGAGATCGAACTGAGCGTGTCGCCGCTGCGCACCGTGTACGTGCTCGCAGTCGTCGCCTTCTTGGAGACCGTCGTGACCGGCGCCGGCGCGTCGCTTGCGGTGGTGCCGCCCGAGCCCGAGCCTCCGCCTCCCAGGACGATGATCGCGGTCAAGAGCGCAGCTGCCAGCACTGCTGCGGGAGCCAGCCAACGAGCCGAATTTGAGTTGGACGTCATTGCCAGATAGAGAATACGGACGCGCAAGCCCGATCTCGCCGATCAAGCCTCGCGGGCGCAAACTTGCAGCCCGACGAGGACTCAGCCGAGAGCCCATGCAGTCTCGCGCAGCGACTCTGCCTGACTGCGCGCAGCGTCGGCCGGGTCGCCCCCAAATTCCTCAAACGCGAAGACGATTGAGCGTGACGCACTGACAAGCCCCGCAGCCCTGCCCGGAGCAAACGCCGGCGCAAGGTCTTCAACCTTGCCGCCCTGCGCACCGACGCCCGGGAGCAGGAAGACCGCGCGCGGCATCAGCTCGCGCATCCGAGCAACGTGCTCCGGCGCTGTCGCGCCGACTACCGCCCCAACATCGGAGAGCGTCCCCTCGTCAGCCATCTCGTCGACTGCAACGGCTACCCGCTCCCAGAGTGCTCCCCCGCCTTCAATCTGCAGGTCTTCGAAGTCCGCGGCACCCGGGTTGGAAGTCCGAACGAGGACGAAGACTCCAGCCCCCACTTCGCGAGCGCCGCTGGCGAGAACGTCGAGCGTGTCCCGTCCCATGTACGGGTTGGCGGTGAAGGCGTCGGCGCCGAGCCCCTCAACCTCTCCGAACGGTGTCGCTGTCGAGCCAACCAGAGACTTGCAGTACGACGCCGCGCTTACGTCTATGTCCCCCCGCTTTCCGTCCGCCAGAACGAGCAGGCCGGAGCGGTGCGAGTGCTCGACGACCGCACCAAGCGCGCTCCTTCCGGCGGCGCCAAGCCGCTCGAAGCAGGCAAGCTGAGGTTTGACCATCACGCACGCCGGTCCGGCCGCGTCGATCAGCGCAATGCAATGGCGCTCAACCGCGTCGGCGGCGCGACTTGCCGGATCGGATCCGGAGGCTCCATCGACAGCGACCGGCCAGAGCCGTGCCGGATCGGGGTCGAGGCCAAGGACCAGCTGCGATTCGCGGGCCTCGACAGCGGCCGCAAGCCGCACAGCGAAGCCTTTCTGCGGGACTTGCTGCGCGCCGGCAGCGTCCGGACTCAGCTGTTGACCGATCGCTTGAGACCGGAGCCGGCGCTGAACTTTGGCGTCTTTGAGGCGGGAATCGAGATGCGTTCACCGGTGCGCGGGTGGACACCTTCACGGGCATGGCGAGTGGCGACGTGGAACTTGCCGAACCCTGCAAAGGCGATCTCCTCTCCGCTTGAGAGTTCGCGGCGGATAGTTTCGAGCACGGCCTCGACCGCATGCGATGCGTCGGTCTTGCTCATGCCGGACTGCTCCGAAAGCTTGTCGATGAAACCCGCCTTGTTCACGCTTCTGCTCCTCTTTGTGCATCCGTCTGACTGAATTGACGCTACCAACGCAGTTGGACGTCGGCCGAGGCTGAGAAGATGGCGAGGTGTCACTGGGCAGAGCTACTTGGGGAATCGTCGTTCTGGTCTGCCTGATCGGAGCGCTGCTGCTGCTTCTGTCCGGCTACCAGGGCTATGCCGCGCTCTCCGTCGCCGTCGCCTTCGCAGCGGCGCTGAACCTCCGCTCGCCCGCTTAGCCCGCGGGTTCGGTGTGAATGACGACGTCGACGACTTCGCTGTCGCGCTCGCGGATCGCGGCCTCCAGCTCCGTGGCCTTGGCGTGCGCTTGGGCCAGTGACTGATCGCCAGGAAGCGCAACCGTCATCAATGCGACCGTGCCGCGCGGCTCGCTGTGAACCCTGAGTTCCAGCGGAGCACTTCCTGTCATCTCGATGACGATCCTTTCGATCTCCCGGTAAAGCTCAGCCGGAGCCTCGCTCGCCGCCACCGGCTCGCGCTGCGAAGTATCGAGCGGCTCGATGTGAACGTGAACCGCGTCGATCTCTGGCACGGCAGAGCGGATCGCGGCCTCGACCTCGTCAACCGAGGCGTGGGCCTCAGCCAGCGACTGCCCCGCGGGGAGCTTGACGTGAAGACTCACATCGGCGCGACCTTCAACACTGACTATCCGCACGTTGTGAACCTCGCGGACCTCAGGCGCGGAAAGGGCAGCACCGCTGACCCTTTCACGCAGGTGGGAACCGTCCCGCGGCTCAATGTGGATTGTCACGTCGCTGCCCGGCAAGCGCTCGTGGAGCGCCGCTTCAACCCGGTCCGCCATCTCGTGTCCCTGCTGGACCGCGGCGTCCGCTTCAACGGCAAGGACCGCATCAACGAAGCTGCGTCCTCCCGCCTCGCGGACGCGCAGTCGCCGAATCTCAACGCCCGGTTCGGCGGCCTCAATCGTTGCCTCGGCGATCAATGACAAACCGGCCGGTGCCCTGTCCATCAGGACGCCGACGTTTACACGGATCAGCCCAACCGCAGCGCCGATGACGAGCACGGCGACAACAAGGGCGGCAATCGAGTCGGCGCCCTCGTATCCGGCACTGACGAGGATTAGTCCGGCGAGCACTGCAAGTGTGCCGGCGAAGTCGGAGATGAAATGGAGTGCGTTTGCCCCGAGCGCGGCGCTGTGGTAGCGGCGGGCCGCCCGCCAGGAGGTCACGGCGCGGGAGACGTCCACAACCAACACGGTCCCGACAACCGCGAAGACCCACCAGCTGACCTCGACGGCGTGAGGCTGTCCGGACAGGAGGCGGCTGACCGACTCGAACACGATCACGCCGCTCATGACCAGCAGGAAGCTTGCTTCGCCGAGTGCGGCTAGGTGCTCGGCTTTGCCGTGGCCGTAAAGGTGATCCCTGTCCGCAGGCCTACCTGCCACACGGACCGCAAAGAATGTGAGCACGGCAGCAACGAAATCGGTGCCCGAATGCGCTGCTTCGGCAAGCAGTCCGAGCGAGCCGCTCGCCAGCCCCGCGCCCAGCTTCAGGGCAACCAGAAAGCCGGCCGCGATGATCGAGAACAGCGCAGTCCGCTGCTGCGGGCTGCCGCTGCCGGCACCGGGGGTATCTACTGGCTGGTCAGCCATGACCTGAAAGCCTCGGCGGCGCGACCGCGGTGACTGATCGAATCCTTTTCCGCGGCGCTGAGCTCGGCCATCGTTCGACCCGGGAACTCGTCGGGCTCAAAGGCAGGGTCGTAGCCGAACCCGCCGTCACCTCGGGGCTCCGGCGCCCGTGAACCTTCGCAGCTCCCTTCAAAGGTCAGTTCAAGCCCACTCTCGGGATCGCAGTACGCGATCACGCAGCGGTATTCGAGACGGTCGCCCGGCTCTGTCAGCTCAATCAGCCGCTCAAGATTGGCGGCGTCATCACAGCCCTCGCCGGCCCAGCGCGCCGAAAGCACTCCCGGCGCACCGTCCAGTGCAGCGACGCATATCCCGGAGTCGTCGGCGATCGTTGCAGCCGAGCTGGTGGCCGCTCCGGCGCGGGCTTTGATCAGCGCGTTGGCGGCGAAGGTCGAGCCGTCTTCGACAGGCGGGTCGCTTCCCTGCGGCAGCGCCACAAGCTCGCAGCCGGGGAGAAGGCGCTCGAATTCGCTCAGCTTGTGGCTGTTGTGCGTCGCGAGGGTTAGGCGCACTGGGCTACCGGCTTCCGGCGGCGATGGCCGTGTCCTGCGCCACCCGGAGCTGTTCGATCCCGCCCGCAGCGAGCGCGAGCAGGTCATCGAGATGGGCGCGTTGGAGCGCGGTTCCCTCCGCGGTCGCCTGCACCTCGAGCAGACCGCCGTCACCTGTCATCACGACATTTGCATCGACCTCGGCGCTGGAGTCTTCGATGTAGTTCAGGTCGAGCATCGGCGTATCGCCGACGATTCCGCAGGAGACGGCTGCAACCTGACCCGTCAGAGGTGCGCTGCTCAGCTTCCCCTCGGCTACGAGCCGTTGGACGCCGAGAGCCAACGCCACATAGGCCCCGGTGATCGAAGCGCAGCGCGTTCCGCCGTCGGCCTCGAGAACGTCGCAGTCGATATTGATCGTCATCTCGCCCAGAGCCTCGTAGTCGATGACACCGCGAATGCAGCGGCCGATCAGACGCTGGATCTCAACAGTGCGCCCGTCCAGCCGACCCTTGCTGATGTCGCGAGCTTTGCGCTCTCCGGTCGATGCGGGCAGCATTCCGTACTCGGCCGTGAGCCAGCCGAGCCCCTTGCCGGCCCGCCACCGAGGCACGCCCTCTTCGATCGTTGCCGTGCAGATGACTCTGGTGCCTCCGCAGCTGATCAACGCGGATCCGGTCGCTGTACTCACGAACCCGGGCTCGATCCCAACCGGGCGAAGCTCGTCCGGTTGGCGGCCGTCATGGCGAGACGCGGCGTTGGTCATGCGATCACCGCCTCCGGGAGGGTGACATGCTCGACCGGCCCCAGCGGCAATTGGAGAAAACGACTTCCCAGC
>WLNX01000069.1 GCA_009699565.1 Actinomycetota bacterium
GAAGCTTCAGCGGGCTCTGCACATCCCCGTGGACGGAGTCTTTGGCCCGACCACAAAGCGTTTCGTAAAGCGCTTTCAGCGGATGCATCACCTTAAGGGAGATGGGATCGTTGGGCCGGCGACTTGGTCTGCCCTCAAGGTCCGCAGCTCTGCGCCGAGGCGCCAGAGTGGCGGTTCAGGCAAGTCGTCTGCCGTCAAGACATTGCAGCGACGGCTCCACATCGGAGTCGACGGCGTCTTCGGACCAGGCACCAGCTCAGCTGTAAAGCGGTTCCAATCGCGCCACGGTTTGACCGCAGACGGGGTTGTTGGACCAGCAACCTGGAGGGCTCTGGGGTTCAGCGCCAAGAGGCCGGTTCTCAAACGCCGCAGCGGTGGTGGCGGCGGCAGCAGCGGAGTCCCGACGCGGATTGCCCGCGCAATTCGGGCAGCCAACCGAATCGCGAGGCGCCCATACGTCTACGGCGGCGGTCACGGCTCGTTCAGATCGAGCGGGTACGACTGCTCAGGCTCCGCCTCTTACGTCCTCCACGCAGCAGGAGTCCTGAATAGCGCGCTTCCTTCCGGGAGCTTCATGCGATGGGGCTCGCCGGGGCGCGGAAGGTGGATCACCATCTATGCCAACGGCGGACACATGTTCTTGACGATCAAGACTCCAAGCGGCGTCCGTCGCTATGACACCTCCGGGATGGATGACGGTACGCGCTGGGACCGGCGTATGCGCTCCAGCAGCGGCTACTCGGTCAGGCACCCGACCGGCCTCTGAGTCGAAGTGCGGCGGGGTATGCTCCGCCGGTGAACTCAAATCAAGCCGCAGGCGGGTCATTTCCGGGAGATCGGGAGATGGGCTCGGACGGAAGTTTTCAGCGCCAACAGAGCGTCTTTCGTTCATTCGTTGAAGACGACCCGAACGCCGAGTTCCCGGCCGAGTCGGGGAGGTACCACCTCTACGTTTCGCTGGCATGTCCATGGGCATCCCGGGTAGTCATCGTGCGGGCGCTCAAGGGGCTCGAGCAGGCAATTGGCATGACCGTCGTCGACCCGGTGCGCGATGAAAAGGGATGGCGTTTCCGCGAGCAGGCGCCGGATACGGTCAACGGCTTTGAGTACCTTTCCGAGGCGTATCTCGCTTGTGACCCCGCCTTCTCTGACCGGGTCACCGTGCCTGTCCTGTGGGATACCCGCCAAGGATTGATAGTCAACAATGAGAGCTCCGAGATCATGCGGATGCTGGAGCTTGAGTTCGACCGCTTTGCTGAGCGCCCCGAGGTCGATCTCCTTCCGGACGCTAAGCGCTCGCAGATCGACGAGCTGAATTCGTGGATCTACCCGCTCATCAACAACGGGGTCTACGCAGCCGGATTCGCAGCTACCCAAGAGGCCTATGACCGGGCCGTCAGGTCCCTCTTCGACGCATTGGACAGGGCCGACGCGCTGCTTGCAGAGAGCCGTTTCCTTTGTGGGCCCGAGCCGACAGAGGCAGACTGGCGGCTGTTCGTCACTCTCGTCCGCTTCGACGCCGCATACGTCGGACACTTCAAGTGCAACATCCGCAGAATCGCCGATTACCCGAATCTTTCGGGTTACCTGCGCGACTGCTATCAATGGCCGGGGATCGCCGACACCGTCGACATCGACCAAATCAAGCGCCACTACTACATGACTCATCCTGAGATCAATCCGACGAGGATCGTCCCGGATGGGCCGGAGCTCGATCTGACGTCAGACCCCGGGCGCTCTCCCGCCGGGGCGTAATGACAGGCGAACCGACGATCGACTGGCAGCCGTCGGTCGCCCAGATCGATTCGACCAATCTGGCGGCCTATGTGGGCTGGCTGAACGGCGAGCGCGGAGGCGACTTCTCGGTGGCCGACTATCAGCTCCTCCAGCGTTGGTCGGCCTCGGAGATCGAGGAGTTTTGGAGCTCGATCTGGGCATACTTTGAAGTGCAGGCGGACGGTGACCCCAGCGTGGTTCTGGCTGAGAGGAAGATGCCGGGAGCAAAGTGGTTCCCTGACGTGCGCGTCAACTTCGCCGAGCACATCTTCCGGGGGCGCGATCCAGCCGCCACGGCGATCGTGGAGCGGGGCGAGCTCAGATCGCTGCGCGAGATCAGCTGGGGCGAGCTCCAGCAACGAACTGCCGCCGTCGCCGGAGGGCTCGCCGCAATGGGGGTGACCCAAGGCGACAGGGTGGCTGCATATCTGCCGAACTGCTCTGAGGCGGTAGTCGGATTTCTTGCCGCCGCGAGCCTCGGGGCGATCTGGTCAAGCTGCTCGCCCGACTTTGGCGCTGAGAGCGTCACCGATCGCTTCGCCCAGATCGAGCCCAAGGTGCTTATTGCAGTTGACGGGTATTCCTACAACGGTCGGCGCCATGACCGCTTGGCGGAGGTAGCGCGGATTGAGAGTGCGCTGCCAAGCGTCGAGCAGACGGTCGTCCTCGGGTACCTCAACGACTCGCCGCCCCTTTCCGGCCTGAGGGCCGCAGTGCCTTGGGATGAGGCCTTCCCGGCGCAGGGAGACGCTCGTCTCGAGTTCGAGAGGGTTCCGTTTGACGAGCCGCTCTGGATTCTCTACTCATCCGGGACCACCGGAATGCCAAAACCGATCGTCCACGGGCATGGCGGGATCCTGCTCGAACATCTCAAGAAGATGTCGCTTCACCTTGATGCACGGCCAGGCGACAGAGTCTTTTGGTTCACGACGACCGGCTGGATGATGTGGAACTTCCTCGTCGGCGTGCTCCTCACCGATGCTGCGATTGTGCTCTACGACGGTAGTCCTGCATGGCCATCGCGAGACGGCCTTTGGGACCTCGCCGAGGAGGCCGGCGTTACCTGCTTCGGCGCCGGCGCCGCATATTTGGTGGGCTGCATGCGCGAGCAGATTGTTCCGCGGACGACGGCGCGTCCGCTTGCGGATCTCCGCAGCATTGGATCGACTGGATCTCCGCTGCCCCCGGAAGCATTTCGCTGGGTAAGCGATCAGTTCGATGGACAGTTGTGGCTCTTCTCTACCAGCGGCGGGACCGATGTCTGCACGGCATTCGTTGGCGGCTGTCCGGTGCTCCCGGTCTATGAGGGAGAGCTTCAGGCTGCCTCTCTGGGCGTCAGCTTGGCCGCCTTCAATGAGCGCGGAGAGGCGGTAGTGGGGGAGGTGGGGGAGCTGGTCCTCACCGAGCCGCTCCCATCGATGCCAGTCATGTTCTGGGGCGACGGCGACGGCAGTCGGCTGCGCGAGAGCTACTACGAAATGTTCCCGGGCATCTGGAGGCACGGCGACTGGATCAAGCTGACCGAGCGCGGCACGGCGATCATCTATGGACGCTCAGATTCGACGATCAACCGCGGCGGTATCCGCATCGGGACTTCTGAGATCTACCGGGCCGTGCTGAGCGAAGCTGCGATCGTTGACGCGTTGGTCGTTGATTTGCCGACCGACGCGATCGGTTCGGAGAGCTCGATCCTGCTCTTCGTGGTGATGGCCGACGGTGTTGACCTTGACGATGCGATGGTTTCCCGGATAGCCGCCGACCTGCGCGAAAGATGTTCGCCGCGTCATGTCCCCGACGAGGTGATCGCAGTTCCGTCGGTGCCGCGCACAATCTCCGGGAAGTTGTTGGAGGTTCCTGTGAAGCGAATCTTGATGGGGGTTGACCCGGAGACGGCCGCCAGTCGCGGCTCGCTTGCCGATCCCGGCGCTCTCGACTGGTTTATCGACTACGCGGGGCGGCTCTCGGCCGACTAGTTGTCGTCGCTGCGGGCGCGCGCGTCGGCCGCCGATTCCCGCTCCTCGGCGGTCTCGATCACCCCGAGAAGCTCGCCGACTCGGCAGACCAGAAGCCTTTCTTCCTCCACCTCAACCCAAACTCCGGCTGAGGCCGGGAAGACAACATGGTCGCCTGGCGCAACCGGCATTTGGACGCCGGCAGACTGCCACCAGTCGATTCCAAGCCCAATCGAGAGGACGATCCCGTGCTGAGGCGGAGGCTCGTTGTTCCCGGGCGCCACCAGCAGCCCGGAGCGGCGGAAGCGCTCCGGTTCCAGCTCCTTGATCACAACGCGGTCAAATAGCGGTCTTAGCTGTTGACGCATCGGTCAAGTGTAGGTCAGCCTGCGAGCCGCGTATATTTTCCGGCAATGGAGATTTCGCGAATAGACACGGCTGACGGCTTCATCACCGACGACGGGTCGACTATCCACGAATTGGCTGGGCGCGTGAGCCTTGCCACGGTCAATCAGAGCCTCGCGCAGGCGACGATCGAAGTCGGCGGCGCGACTACCGCTCACTTTCACATTGAAGCTGAGGAGATCTACTACCTGACGGCAGGCTCCGGCAGGCTGCGGATTGGCGAAGTTGAGGCCAATGTGGCGGCCGGCGACTGCATCGTTATCGCGCCTGGAGCCGTCCACAAGCTCTGGAATACAGGCGACGAACCCCTAACGCTGCTCTGCTGCTGCTCGCCGCCGTACAGGCACGAGGACACCGTTCTCGTCGATTCCTAGCCGATCGCCTCCCTGCTTCGCTCGCAGGGTTACATAATCCACATTATCGGGCGTTGCAACCGCGAGGATTGCTGGTTCGGAGCGGTACCGCCCTGTCCGGTGCCCGGGTGAGGCGACGCGCTACCCGATCGGTCCGCGGGAGAACAGGGTCGTTCGGTCGACCTCGCGGCCTCCGACTACAAGGCTGTAGAGGTCGCCGTCGTTAGCGATCCACAGCGGACCTGTGAAGCGCTCTTTTGCGTCGCCGAGATAAGGCCCTTCTAGCGCCTTGATCGGAAGCGGCGGAATGACGTGAGTCAGCGCTAGCGCGCCGACCTTCGCGTTGCGCGCGGCGTCCGCTGCCTGGGCAGGTGTCGCGTGGTAATCGGTTACGTCCACGAGGATCTGAGCGCGGTTGAGGAAGCCTGCGTCCCGGCTCGCGTCTTCGACGAGCTTCAGCAAGTCAGCCGACAGCGCATCATGCACGAGCAGGTCTGCTCCCGTTGATGCCTCTACAAGACTGTCCGAGTAGACGGTGTCGCCGCTTACGACGATGCTCCTTCCCTTGTAGTCGAAGCGATAGCCGACCGCCGGCGTTGCAGGCGAGTGATCCACCTCGAACGCCGTGACAGTTAGTCCACCCTCCTCCAGCACCACGCAAGACTTCTCGCCTGCCGCGAACTCGAATGGCTCTGCCGTCATTCCAGCGCTCGACGAGGGCGCGATTGCTTCGCCGTGGTGAGCTGTTCGGTAGGAGCTGTCGAGCGCGTAAGCCTCGTTGTAGCCGTCCACCACGCGGTCTACCCCGGTCGGTCCGAGGACTCGCAGCTTGGTCGAGGCGGCGTTCGCTACCCACCTCTGCAGCGCCATGCTGCCAAGCCCGCCGATGTGATCGGAATGGAAGTGAGTGAGTAGGACCGCCTCAATTCTGTCGGGCCGCAGTTGCATGCGATTGAAGGTTTCCGACGCCTTCTCCCCCGCGTCAACAACGTAGATCGCATCGCCGGCGATCACGGCGACGCAGGGATTGCCGCGCTGCTCGTCGGGGATCGGCGAGCCGGAGCCGCAGATAGCGATGTGTAGCCCGTCCGGAAGGGCCCCGGCGGGATCGGCAGAGATCCGCTTGGGCAGAGCCTTCTTTGTGACCGCGATCGCAAGGCGACCGCGCAGGAACCAGCCGGTCAGGGCCGCAGGTACGAGGAACGCCAGCAAACGCTTGGGCACAGAACTTCCCTTCTGATCAGGGTGGAGGTCAAAAGCTAGCGCGATCCCTTGACAAGCGATTTTTGGCCGATTTATTGTCAATCGATGGCTGGTCGCCACCTGCTTCTTCCGGCCATGGTTGCCGCCGCCTCCCTCTTCGCACCGCCGAGCGCCAGCGCCGGCTCGTATTCAGTCGTTGCCTGCGCGGATGACCCCACGGGCGCAAACCGCAGTTGGGTCGCCGGTTCCACGTCCTCGCTGCTTCCGGCCTATTCCGAGGGATGCCGTCGATCTCCTGCGAGCGGGTTGGTCGCCCGCGCCGCAGCTCTTTCCCAAGGTGGAACGGCCCCAAACGGAGGACTGGCGTATTGGGAATTCGTCGCCCCAACGGGTGCAGCGATCAGCCGCGTTGAGCTTTCTGCTCGCGCCTTCAGGTTCGGTGGTTCTGGCAGCGACTACTGGGGCGTCGGGCTTTCGGACGAGGGCGACCATTTCTATCTCGGCGACTTGGGAGAGGGACAACTCGATGTCGGGTCCGCCGGCGCCTATGTGACTTACAGCGTGCCCAGCCGTCAGCGGCTCAGGCTGGGCATACGCTGCGCTGATGCTGCCGGCTGCTCGGTTCGCCCAACCAACGACCCGGCGCTGGGCTCCTCGCGGGCGCGAGTCGACCTCTTCGGCGCACGTGTTCGAGTCACCGACAGCTCCGTGCCGATGCTTTCAAACCAGGCCGGCTCGCTCCTGACCAGCGATCAGTGGCTGTCGGGGATCCAGTCGTTGTCATTCACGGGGTCCGACAATGTTGGCGTCGCTCTTGCCTACTCGGAGGTCGGCGATCAGCGCAAGGAAACTCGGAGTACGTGTGACTACACGCTGACCGTGCCATGCCCCTCACCGACGCAGCAGAGCGCGGTCGTGGACACGCGGACGATTCCGGACGGCGACCAGCTCGTCAGGATTGGGGCCGTTGACACCGGAGGCAATCTTGCGACGGTGTCTCATCGCGCCCTGATCGACAACACTCCCCCGTCGGCTCCATCGCGGCCGGCGCTGCAAGGGGTTCCCAGCAGCGAATGGCGTGCCGTGAACTCCTTCACGCTGACCTATGCGAACCCGCCCGTCGGCGGAGGCGCCCCGCTGATGAGCCACGACATCGAGATCTGCGAGCTTGACGCTGCGGGAAGGCCAATAGCGCAAGGCTGCACGGTCGACGCCCGCTCCGGGGCGCCGCAGGCTGACATCGTGATTGTTCCGACGAGGGGGCGTTTTCGGGCTCGGGTTCGCGTCAATGACGTCCTCTTTACGGGCGCTTGGAGCGACTGGTCGCCGGATCTGCGATTCGATGACACGGTGCCGGGGACGCCAGTCGTCAGCTACCCGAACGGTTGGATCAACGGCGCGCTTGCAGACGGAACGCTTGAGCTAGGCCCGCCGGCCTCGCCGGGGTCCGCCCTCCCCTCCGGCATCGTCGAGTACCGCGTCCGCGTCGATGGCGGAAGCGAACGGATCGTTCCCGCGGTGCCTGCGACCGGGGCCGGAGCGTTTCGATATGCCGACCTTGAAGAGGGCAGCCACACCATCGCTGTGAAGGCGGTTAGTGGAGCCGGCGTCGAGACGCCCACCCTGTTCGCATCCGACGGGATTGTCAGGAAGGACACTGTTCCCCCGAGGCTCGGTGTCGCCGGAGCGCCCGCGGAGGGCGCATTTGTTAGGTATGCGGTCGAGTTCCGCCTGAGGGCAGCCGATTCGGTGTCCGGGATGGCTCCGGCCGTCCCTCCTGCCCCGGTTAGCAGCGGCGGCTTTGTCTCCAGTCAGGTTGACTTGGCGCCGGCAGTAGTGCACGCCGGTGCCGACGCCACCGTTTCTCCCGGCGATGGCGAACACTACGTTCAGGTATTCGCCTCGGATGTAGCTGGAAATCGCAGTGACCCGCAAGCGTTCGCCTACACGCAAGACACGGCGCCGCCAGCCGGCGGATTACGGCCGATAGTCGCGGACCATCCCGCGCTGCTCGACTTCCACGTCGATGAAGACTGCCTCGTCGATCCGTCGGTGCAGATTTCGACGGTGAGCGGTGTCTGGAGGCGTCTTGACACAACGAGCGGTCACGGACAATTGACTGCGCTGGTTCCGAGCGACGTCTGGCTCCCCAGGGCTGCCTACACGGTCCGGGCCGAGGTCGAAGACTGCGCGGGCAACCATGGCGTGCTCGACCGCTGGTACGGAGGTGCACGCAACGGCTTGCCTATCGGCCTGATTGTCCCCCCTCCGCGCGAAGCTGTCAGAGCGGTCGCCTCTCTTACGCCCGAGCCGCGGCATCACAGCGCGTCCGCATCCCGTTCTCGCCGTATTCGTGCGCGCCTCGTCGACGTCGCGGGACGGCCGCTCGCCGGTTTGGTCGTTCGCTTCGAGACGCAGCCGCGTGTGACGTCCGCCGTTTGGGCCACGGCTGCCAGCGCGCGCACCGACGCCAAGGGCTATGCGTCCACTGCGATAGCGCCCCACTCTTCTCTGCGTATCCGCGCCGTAGCTCCCGGCAGCGAGCTGCGAGACGAGGCGGTGTCGAACCTCGTCTACCTAACGCGTGCTGCCAGTACATCGATCGGCGCTCGCCCGAAGACTGTTCGCCCCCACCATCGTGTGAGGCTGTCGGGCCGGCTCCGTGGCGGTC
>WLNX01000007.1 GCA_009699565.1 Actinomycetota bacterium
ATCTCAAAGGCGCAGGCGACGCCCAACGCGCCGTCATACCTGCCGCCGTCGCGGACGGTGTCGAGGTGCGAGCCGACGGCCAGCCAGGGCGGATCTGCGTCGGGGACGGCCCAGAGGTTGCCGGCGCGGTCGCGCTGCACCTCAAGCCCGTCGGCGGCGGCCTGCTCGGCGAACCACTCTGCGGCGGCGGCATCCTCGTCGGTCCAGGCCAGCCGGGTGAAGCCTTCGGGTCCGGCGCCGATGCCGTCCAGTCCGGCCAGCCGGCCTTCGATCGCTTCGGTCAAGGCCTTCAGGTCAGAGCTCACCGCTGACGTGCTCCTTCCAGTCCTCGCGAACATGCACGAGCTCACCGCCGCAGATCACTGCAGCGACCGGGTTGTGGCCAAAGCGGTAGGCGATGTTCTCGATCGGGCCGTCGAGGATGACGACGTCGGCCCGCTTGCCGGTCTCGAGCGAACCGGTCACATCCGAGCAGCGCAGCAGCCAAGCCGGGTTGAGCGTGGCGGAGAGCAGCGCTTCCAGCGCCGTCCAGCCGTAGCGGCGAACGGCGAGGCCGATAATGAGAGGCATCGAAACGATCGGCGAGGTCCCCGGGTTGGCATCTGTGGCAATCACGGTGATCGCTCCGGCGTCGGCCAGTTCGCGCCCCGGGGCGACCTCCTCCTTGCCTAGGAACTCGGCTCCCGGAAGCAGCACCGCGGCGCACTCGGACTCTGCCAGCGCCGGAAGATCGTCGGGATCGAGGCAGGCCAAGTGATCGACCGAGCGGGCCCCCATCTCAAGCGCGACCGGAACCGAACGGTTGGTGTTGAACTGCTCGACATGCGCGCGCAGATCGAAGCCGTGCTGCTTGGCTAGCTCGCCCATCTTGCGCAGCTGCTCGTTGTCGAAGGCGACCGACTCAACGTAGATGTCGAGCGCGCTGGCGCTGCGCTCGTGGGCGACCTGAGCCGCCATCAGCGCGACCTCCGCCATCCATCCGTCCACGTCGTAATCGGCTGGCAGGGCGTGGGCCAGCAGCGCAGTGGATGCGGTTTGCTGGGCTACCGACTGATCAAGCCGTGCAGCCAGCGCGAGTGCGCGCATCTCCCCTTCGACCGACATCCCGTAACCGCTCTTGGTCTCGAAGGTTGTCGTGCCGTGGCGAAGCATCTCGTCGGCGAGCCCCTGGGCCTGCTCGATCACTTCGTCGTCGCTCGCCTGATCGAGCGCGATTGCGGAGGACTTGATCCCGCCGCCGGCTTGAGCGATCTGCTCGTAGGAAGCGCCGGTGACCTTGAGGTTGTATTCGTCGGCGCGCCAGCCTGCGAAGGGCAGGTGGGTGTGGCAGTCGACGAAGCCGGGAATCACCGCGCAGCCCTCTGCGTCGATCTGAAGCTGCGCGCCGGCAGCGGCTTCAAATCCGTCAATCAGGCCGCCCGTGAGGCTGAGCGCACCGGCATCGGTGCGAAGCTCGGCCGCGCGATTGGCCCGCATGTAAGGGAGGCCGTCCTGCGGAGGCCTGAGGACCTGAGCCGCGGAGTTGATCGAGATCGACGGCGCGGCCATCACTTGCCGCCGTCGCTGCGGAGCATCGGAATATTCATGCCGGTTCGCTCCGCTGTTTCGATCGCCAGCGGGTAGCCGGCGTCGACGTGGCGGACAACGCCCATGCCTGGGTCAACGGTGAGGACGCGCTTGATCCGCTCACCGGCCAGCTCGCTGCCGTCGGCGACGATCACCTGGCCGGCGTGGATCGACTTGCCCATCCCAACGCCGCCGCCGTGGTGAATCGAGACCCAGCTCGCACCCGCGGCCGTGTTGATCAGCGCGTTCAGCAGCGGCCAGTCGGCAACCGCGTCGGAGCCGTCGAGCATCGCTTCGGTCTCGCGCTGGGGCGAGGCGACGGAACCGGCGTCGAGGTGGTCGCGGCCGATCACAATCGGCGCGCTCAATTCGCCGGAGGCGACCATCTCGTTGAACTTCGCCCCCGCGATCGCCCGCTCGCCGTAGCCAAGCCAGCAGATTCGTGCCGGCAGCCCTTGAAACTGGACCTTCTCGCGCGCCATTTCAATCCAGCGGGCGATCCTCTCCTGATCGCCGAAAAGTTCGAGGATCGCTTCGTCGGTCTTGTAGATGTCCTCGGGATCGCCCGAGAGAGCGACCCAGCGGAAAGGCCCCTTGCCTTCGCAGAAGAGCGGGCGGATGTAGGCGGGAACGAAGCCCGGATACTCAAACGCCTCGGTGTCGCCGTTCTCCTCTGCAAGGCCGCGCAGGGCGTTGCCATAGTCAAAGGCTTCTGCTCCGCGGCGGCCAAGTTCGCGGATCGCCGCCACGTGCGCGAGCACGCTCTGCCCGACCAGGCGGATGTACTCGTCCGGATCGGCCTCGCGCAGCACGTCTGCCTGCTCCACCGTCAATCCCGCGGGGATGTAGCCGTTCAGCGGATCGTGGGCCGATGTCTGGTCGGTGACGACATCCACGTGGACTCCTCGCTCAACGAGCTCGGGAAGTATCTCGGCGGCGTTTCCGAGCAGCCCGATCGTCAGCGGACGACGCTCGTCGATGGCGACCTGCAGCCGGGCGAGGGCGTCGTCGAGGTCGGCGGCGCGCTCGTCGAGGTAGCCGGTCTCGAGACGGCGCTCGATGTGGTGCAGGTCGGCCTCGATGCAGAGAGCGGCGCCGTCGCACATGGCAACGGCAAGCGGCTGCGCTCCGCCCATCCCACCAAGGCCAGCGGTAACAACGAGCCGTCCGGCGAGCGTTCCGCCAAAGCGCTTGTCGGCGACGGCGGCGAAAGTTTCGTAGGTCCCCTGAAGAATCCCCTGGCTGCCGATGTAGATCCACGAGCCGGCAGTCATCTGGCCGTACATCATCAGGCCGGCGGCGTCGAGCTCGCGAAAGTTCTTCCAATCGGCCCAGTCGGGGACGAGGTTGGAGTTGGCGATCAGGACCCGCGGAGCTGCGTCATGGGTCTGGAAGACTGCGACCGGCTTTCCTGATTGGACAAGCAGCGTTTCATCGGCCTCAAGATCGATCAGCTCACGGACGATCGCGTCGTAACACTCGCGGTTGCGGGCGGCCTTGCCGATCCCCCCGTAGACGATCAGATCCTCCGGCTTCTCGGCCACATCGGGGTGGAGGTTGTTCTCCAGCATCCGCAGCACGGCCTCCTGCTCCCAGCCCTTGCAGCGAAGCTTCATTGGATCGGTCGTCACGGCATTTCTCCCTCGGGTTTGACAAGAGCAAGCGCGTTTCCGGCGAGCTGGCGGCGAATCTCATCGCTCGAGAGACCGGCAGCAGCCATCATCCCGGCGACCTTGCGTGGAATGTGAGCGTAACCGGCGCCGCCGAAGCGCAGTAACTGGGTCTTCGTGCAGACGTCGTGCGAGTGAACGATGCGGTCACCGTAGCCTCCGTCCACAAGCGCGACAAGAGCGTCAATCCGCTGCCCGTCGGTTGGCATTGCGACGTCGCCGTAGTCGAAGTCGTCGCCCCACAGGTCGAACGAAATCGTCGCGCCGCGGTCCATCAGTTCGCGGTGGTAATCGAGGCCGCCCTCGATCTGCGGATCGAGGTGGCAGAGGACGGTCCGGCGGAGGTTGCCGCCCGCGGCCTCAACGATGTCGAGCGCTTCGTGGCCGCGGCGGGCAAACGGATGAAGGTGGACGTAGAGTGCTGCGCCAACACGTGCCTGCGCCATCGCCGCGCCGCGAAGCGCTTCCGCCTCAACCGACAGGATCGGGTCACCGGTGCCAATCTCGCCGATCACTGCGGGCCGCGGCTGGGGGCCGTCGAATTGGGCGAGGATTGCGTCGCGGTAGTGGGCCGCGGTCTTCTCTGGACCGTCCTCGGGGCGGGACTCGCCGATGTAGGGGCCGCAGCCGAAGACGACGTCGAGCTGCGCTTCGCGGGAGAGAGCGGCGATCTTCCCAATGTCGCGGCCCACGCTTTCGGGGGTCACGTCGACGACCAGCGTCCTCCCCTCCCCGGCCAGCGCCGATAGCTCCTCCGCGATCAGCAGGTGGTCGTCCAGCAGCAGGTTGTCGCTGCAGGCGAAGGGGTTGGCGCGAATCTCGTCGGCGTTGGCTTCGGTCACGAGCTCGTCGCGCAGATGGGCGCTTGGGGCGTGGCTCTGGTCGAGCCAGCAGCGGATGTCGATTGCGAGGTGCTCGTGCGCGAGCACGGTGTCGTAGTCCGGCGCCAGCGCCTTGCCGGTGACGGTCAGCGGACCGTTCACGGAGCTGCCCGTCGCAGCAGATCGGGTGTTGCCTCATCCAGCGTGGCGCAGCCGCAGAGCGCAAGCGTGTCGTTGATCTCAGCCTCGAGCAGCGAGAGTGCTAGCTCTACGCCGGCCTGGCCGTCTGCGGCGAGCGCCCAGACGACCGGGCGGGCGAGCAGCACAGCGCGGGCCCCAAGTGCGACGGCCTTGACGACGTCGCTGCCGCGACGCACGCCGCCGTCAAGCAGCACCTCAAGCTGATCGCCGACTGCATCGGCGATCTCTGCGACGACGTCGATCGTGGCGACCGCGGTGTCGAGCTGGCGGCCTCCGTGGTTGGAGACGACAACCCCCGACACGCCAAGGCCCGCAGCGATGCGCGCGTCCTCGGCGCTGAGCACGCCTTTGATCACGACAGGCATATCGCTGAGCGCGATGAAGCGCTCGATGTCGTCCCAGTTCAGGTCCGGCTGCATCAGACCGGTTACCTCGTGCGGGCTGAGCGGGCCGTCGTGCTCTGCCGGGACCGGCACGCACGGAAGCTGGCAATCGTCGGGGAGCACGAACTCGTTGCGGTACTCGCGCTCGCGACGACCGTGCACGGCGACGTCAACCGTCACGAACAGCGCCTTGAAGCCGGCCTCCTGGGCGCGCAGGACGATCTCGTCGGTCAGCCCGCGGTCGCGGTAGGCGTAGAGCTGAAAGAAGAGCGGCCGCGCCGGTCCCGATGCTTCCGCGACGTCTTCGAGGCTCTTGGTCGACAGCGAAGAGAGACACATCGCGGTTCCGGCGCCGGCAACCGCGCGGGCCGTGGCCAGCTCGCCGTCGGGGTCGGCGACCTGTTGGTAGGCGATCGGCGCGACAAGCGCAGGGAAGTTGACCGGCACACCGAGCACCGTCGTTGCGCTTGAGCGCTCGCGGCCACCGCGAAGGACGCGGGGGACCATCGAGATGCGCTCAAAGGCGAGTCGATTTTCGCGCAGCGTCAGCTCGTCGCCGGCACCTCCAGCGAAGTACTCGTAGCTCGCATGCGGAAGCTTCTCGCGGGCGATTGCCTCAAACTCGCTGAGATTGAAAGGCCCGCCCTGCGCCGGTTCGCCAACGCGGCCACCGATCGGCGTGCTCATGCAGCGGGCTCCAACGGGTCGGGAAGGAGCGCGGACAGAGCGTCGCCGGTGACGAGCGTGAGGACGGCGGCAAGATCGTCGGACGGCGGACGGTCCTCGGTCAGCATCGGGATGCGGTCGCGAACGGCGCCGTGGACGGCTTCGACGAGGTTGCCGGGGCGGCCCGGGTCAAGATCAATCGCCTGGCAGCCGCAGATCAGCTCGTAGGCGAGGATCCGTTCAAGGCGCGAGAGCGAGTCGAGCGTCATCACGGCGCCGGTCATCCCCAGCGAGACGTGGTCCTCCTGGTTGTCGGAGGTGGGAATGTTGTCGATGCTGACCGGCGTCGCCAGCGCGCGCAGCTCGCTGACCAGCGCGGCGGCGGCGTACTGAAGGATCATGTAGCCGCTCGAGTGGCCGGCGTCGGGGCTGAGGAAGGCGGGGAGGTCTCCGTTTGTTGACGGCGAGACGAGGCGGAAGATTCGCCGCTCGGAAACAGCCCCGAGGTCGCAGAGGCCGATCCTCAAAGTGTCGAAGGCGAGCGCCAAGCTCTGCCCGTGGAAGTTGCCTGCGGAGATCACTTCCGGCGGATCGTCAAATACCAGCGGGTTGTCTGTGACGGCATTGAGATCGATCTCGATCAGGCGCGTGAAGAACGATGCCGCCTCCCGCGCCGAGCCGTGGATCTGTGCGGCGCAGCGAAGTGAATAGGCGTCCTGCAGGCGCTCGCCGGTGCCGTCCGCGGTTCGCGTTGACTGGGCGAGGGCATGACGGATGTGGGCGGCCGACAGAACCTGGCCGGGTACGGGCCGCAGCTCGTGAACGCGGGCCTCGAAGGCCGGCGTCGCTCCGCGCAGCGCGTCAACGCTGACGGCGGCCCCAAGATCGGCGACCGCAAGCAGGCGCTCGGCTCGAACAGAGCAGAGCGCGCCGATTGCCGACATGAAGTGGGTGCCGTTGATCAGCGCCAGCGCCTCTTTGGCCTGCAGCTCGAGCGGTTCGACGCCAAGCGCCGCGAGAGCGTCGGCGCCACTGCGCCGCTGCCCGTCGGGGTCAAGGCACTCGCCCTCGCCAACGATCACAAGGAAGAGGTGGGCGGACGGAGCGAGGTCGCCGCTGGCGCCCAGTGAGCCGCTTGACGGAACGCACGGCACCCAGCCTGAGTTGAGCAGCAGGGCGACGCGCTCGATCAGCTCCGGGCGAACCCCGGAGTGGCCCTGCAGCAGCGAGTGGCAGCGGATCGCCATTGCTGCGCGGACGACCTCACTTGGCAGCGGACCGCCGCTGCCGCAGGCGTGGCTGCGCAGCAGGTTGAGCTGCATCTGGGCCTGCTCGGCTTCGCCGATCTCCTCGCTGACAAGCGCGCCGTACCCGGTAGTAACTCCGTAGACGCGCGTACCCGAAGCAATGATCGAGCGCAGCAGCCGGTTGCTCGCAGCGACGCGCTCAAGCGCTTCGGGATCGAGCGACACTTCAGCGCCACCGGCGATCAGAGCAACTTGCCGGGCGTCAAGCGTGCGCCCGAGAACGACCAAACTCACAGCGTCGACCCAAGCTGCTCAATCTCAAGCGATTCTTCGCGGATGCTCTCGAGGACCTCGGAGTAGAGCGCGCCGAACTCCGGCGAGCCGACCATCTCGTAACGGCGCGGCCGCGGGAGGTCGACCTTGACCTCGGTCTTGATGCGACCGGGACGGTTGGTCATCACGATCACGCGGTCGGAGATGTAGACGGCTTCCTCGACGTCGTGGGTGACGAAGAGGACGGTCAGCTTGTGCTGCTCCCAGACCTCGGTCAGCAGCTCCTGCATCAACTGGCGCGTGAGCGCGTCAAGCGCGCCGAACGGCTCGTCCATCAGCAGGATCTGGGGCTTGTAGGAGAGCGCGCGGGCGATCGCGACGCGCTGCTGCATTCCTCCGGAGAGCTCGTTTGGATGGGCGTCGGCGAACTTCTCGAGACCGACCAGCGCCAGCAGCTCGTTTGCCTTGCTGGTCCGCTCGGCGCCGGTCATCTCCTCGCCGCGCAGCGCGAACTCAATGTTCTTGCGCGCCGTCAGCCAAGGGAAGAGCGTGTAGGCCTGGAAGACGACGCCGCGGTCGCGGCCCGGGCCGCGGACCGGCTCGCCGTCTACGTAGACATCGCCGCTTGTCTCCTGCTGCAGGCCGGCGACAATCGAAAGCATCGTGCTCTTGCCGCAGCCCGAAGTGCCGACGAGCGTGACAAATTCGTTGTCGGCGATGTCGAGGTCGACATTGTCGAGCGCGAGCACCTCCTCGCGGCGGGTCTCAAAGACTTTCGTCAGTCCGCGGATCTGCAGCTTGGCGGCGCTCATCGACGCGACTCCGCGTAGCGGAACATGCGCCGGCCGAGGAACTTCATCACTTGGTCGGTGATCAGGCCGAGCGTTCCGAGCACGAGGATGTAGCCGATGATCGTGTCGGTCTGGAAGAAGCGCTGGGCCGTCGTGATCCGGTAGCCGAGGCCTGACGTGGCCGCGACAAGCTCTGCCAGCACAACCCAGGTCCACGCCCAGCCGAGGCTGATCCGCATCGAATCCCAGATCCCCGGCGCGGCGGCAGGGAAGATAATCCGGGCAAGAATTGAACGATCCTTCATGCCAAGGGTTCGGCCGATGTCGACGACGTCGAGCGGTACGCGCTTGGTGTTGTCCATCACCAGCAGGACCTGCTGGAAGAAGGTGCCGATCCAGATGATCAGAAACTTCTGAATGTCGTCGGTGCCGGCCCAAAGGATGGTCAGCGGCACAAAGGCGACGACCGGCATATACCGGACAAAGTCGGTGAGGGGCTCAACTGCGGCCTCCCAAGCGCGGTAGGCGCCGATCATTACGCCGATCGGAACGGCGAGCAGTGTTGCCAGCGAGAAGCCGATCGCAATCCGGTAACAGGAGATCAGGATGTCCTTCGCGAGGTCGCCGCTGGCGGCAAGCTCGGAGAGGCGGTTCCAAACGTCGATCGGGCCGGGCAGGAAGATCGGCTTGACCCACTCGTTGGCCGTGACGACGAGCCACAGGCCGAAGATAAGAACAAAAACGAAGGCGGCAATGCCGACAAAGTGAAAGGTGCGGATTCCCCCGCCGATGCGCAGCATCTCGGGGCGGCGGCGGGCGCCGCGGCCAGCACCCGAACCGCGGGGGCTCAAAGGCGCCCCCGCGGCTGCAGGCGTGGTCGAACCGGATGGTCCGTTATCCGGTTGACTGCTCATTGCTACTTGGCGGCGTCCACGAACTTCGCGACGATGATGTCCGCAGGGTTAACTGAACCCTTGATCAGACCAGCGTCTGTGGCTGCCTTCTTGACGTCCTCAATGGTCGTCGTCTTGAACTTGCCGTTAAGCAGGTCCTTGTTCTGGGCGATCGTGTAGAACTCGACTCCGGCAAATGCCTCTGCGCCAGGGTCGTAACCAATTGCCTTGCCGATCGTCTTCTGAGCGGAGGTCTTGTTGGCGTTGTAGTAGTCGACTGCCTGACCCCACGAATTGACGAGCGCAAGCAACTGGCCTGGCTTGTTGTTGATCGTGTCCTCGGTCACGACGAAAACGTCGCTGACAAGGCCCGGGTTCTCGGCCGCCGTGTAGAGCAGCTTGGCGTCCTTGTTCTCCTTCAGTGCTGCCGACAGGTAAGGCTCATACGTAACGGCTGCCGGCACCTTGCCGGCGATGAAGAGCGTTCCCGCGTCAGCGGCAGGGGTCGGAACGGAGATGATGTCCTTCTTCGTCATGCCGTTCTGCGCGAGCGCGTAAGACAGCAGGATGTCGGAGGTCGTCCCTTCCTCGTAGGCAACCTTCTTGCCCTTGAGGTCCATGATCGACTTGATGTCCGGGCCGGCCAGGATTGCGTCGGCCTCCATGCTCTGGTCCTCGAGCAGGATGATCTTCACCGGCAGGCCGGAAGCGGCAAAACGCAGCGCCGTGTGAGTGGCGATGTTTGAGCCGTCGAGCTTCCCGGCCGCAAAGGCCGAGTTGATCTGATCATCGGTCGTGAAGTTGATGATCTTGACGTCGTCAAGTCCATTGTCCGCGAAGATGCCTTGTTCCTGAGCGACGTGCCAAGGACCGTATCCGAGCCAAGGCTCGATACCCATCCGGAACTGACCGGGCTCGGGGGTTGTCGGGATTGCTGCCGTGTCGCTCGACGTCGATGAGCTCGAATCGCTGCTTCCGCAAGCGACCGCGAACATCGAAACCGCTACAACAACCAACAGCGCGAGTACTCGCAATGCTTGCTGCTTCATCAGGTTCTCTCCTCGTTTGATTTATCGACGGTTGACGTTTCGCCCATCCGCGCGCGTACCGCCGCCGCGTGCGCCGGGAAGCCTTCATGGTCGGCTAGTGCTACCACCGCTTCGCTCATCTTTGCAAGCGCCTCGCCGTCAAGTTTGGCGATCGAGGTCTTCTTGAGGAAGGTTTCCGAGGTGACGCCGCCGGTAACGCGGGCGTAGGCGCCGGTCGGCAGCGCCGCCGGCACTCCGATCATGTAGTTGGCCGCTGAGAACGGCGCCTGCTGGCCGAGCAGCACCTCGCCGGCGTGGTCGATCATCGCGAAGACCGCCTCTTCGTCACGGGCGACGATCTGCATGTGCTCCGGGCCGTACCAGTTGCACAGCTCTGCGGCCTCTTCAAGACTGTCAACGAGGAATGCGCCACCATTCTCGCCAAGTGCGGCGTGAGCGTAGGCGCGGCGAGGCTCGGGCAGCGCGGCAACCTGGACGGCCAGTTCGCGCTGGACCGCCTCCACCAGCGATTCGCTCGGCGTTACCAGCAGCGACGCCGAATCGGGGCCGTGTTCGGCTTCGTTGAGAACGTCGGCCGCGAGCAGCCTCGGGTCGGCGCTGTCGTCGGCGATGATCAGCGCCTCGGAGGGGCCGAGAAGCATCTGCGTGTGGCAGCCATAAAGCTGGCATGCGATCTGCGCGGCCTGCACCGGCGGACTGCCGGGGCCCAGAACCTTTCGCACCTTCGGGATCGTTTCCGTTCCGAAGGCCAGTGCAGCGACGCCCGCCGGTCCGTTGACGCGGAACACGCGCTTGATCCCAAGCTCCTGCGCGACGCAAAGAACTGCAGGATCGACCTCGCCCTTGCCGCCAGGAACGGGTGGCACGACGACGCTGATCTCCGGCACTCCTGCGACGACCGCCGGGGTGCCTATCTGAACCAGAACCGAAGGGAAGGAACCCTTGCCGCTGGGGACAAAGAGGCCAACGCTTGAGATCGCGGTCGACTTCTCGCCGACGACGAGGCCGGGCTGAAGCTCGGTGCGCCACTCGCGCTCGCGCGTCAGGTACTCGTTGAAGGCCCGGATGTTGGAGATTGCGGCGCGGATCGCTTCCTGTACAGGAGCGGGAACCGACTCGCGCGCAGCGGCGAATTCGGCATCGGTTACCTGAAGACCGCCCTCGGCGATCTCGCAGCCGTCGAACTTGGCGAGCGCCCTGATGACAGCGGCATCGCCGTGCTCGCGGACGTCGTCGATGATCAAGCCGACCGATTCACGCAGTGCGGGGTCGAAGATCGCCCTGTTGCCGCGGCTCAAGAGCTGCTCGCGGGCGTCATCGTCAAGCTCGCTCCAGCGCATCACCCTCATTGGTGCCTGCTCAGACACTTCGGCCCCCGTCGATCGAAAGAACGCTGCCTGTCATGTAAGTTGCCCGGCCCGAAAGCAGAAAGTCAACGAGCTCGGCGACGTCAACCGGCTCGCCAAATCGGCCGGCGGGAATCAGCGAAAGCAGCTCTGCCGCGCGTTCAGGGTCGTCAAGCATCGGCTCGGTCATCGGCGTGCGGATGTAACCGGGGCAGATCGCGCTGACGGCGATGCCGCGGTCGGCAAGGTCCAGCGCGAGCGACTGGGCAAGGGTGATCGCAGCGGCCTTCGAGACGTTGTAATCGACGAATCCGTGCTCCGGGCGCAGACCGCTGACGGAGGCGTTGATCACGATTGCCGAACCGCGTTCCATCACTCGTGCCGATGCCCGTGCAAGCGCGAAGGCTCCGAGCACGTTGACGTCAAGAATCCGGCGGAAGTTGTCGAGACTCAGCTCCATCGCGTTCTTGTCTTCGCCGTCCACCCCGGCGTTGACGAAAACTCCGTCGAGTCCGCCAAGTGCTTCGACCGCGTGCGTGACCGCCGCCTCCACCGAGCTCTCGTCGGCGGCATCGCAGGCCGAGCCGCCGACGATGTTGAGCTTGTCCAATGCGGCCGCGACGGTCTGCTCGCGGCTGCCGAGGATCCAAACGCGGGCGCCGCGCGCGGCCAGCAGCTGCGCCGTGGCAAGGCCAAGGCCGCTGGTGCCGCCCGAGACAATTACCGCTCGACTGTTGGCGATCTCACTCAATCGAGCGTCCCCTTCACGCCGGCCGTCATCCCAGCGCGACGAGGATTGGCAACAAAGGCTGCGCGCAGCGCGCGGGCAAAGGCGCGGAAGCCGGCCTCCCAAGCGTGGTGCGGGTCGCGGCTGGTGTCGAAGAGGTCAAGCTGGATCGTGCAGCGCGCGCCCTGCGAGAAGCCTTCAAAGAAGGCGACGAGGTCGACGCAAAGAACGTCCTCAACCTGCTCGAACGCTGCCGCCCCACCGCGCGTGACGAAGGTGTTGGCGCGGCCCTCGAACGAAATCTGCGCCAGCGCGCTCGCCTCGTCCATCACACCGTAGGCGAACCCGTTTGATTCGACCCCGTCGGCAATCCGGTCGCTGATCGCCTGCGCGGCGGCGGCGCCAAGCGCCAAACCGACGTCCTCCATCACCACGTGCATCAAGCGATAGGTGCGGACTTCGTAGCTCGCATCAACATTGATGTCGGCGTACCAGGCCAGCATCTCGAGCATGTGGTCGAAGAAGGCCAGCGTCGTATTCAGCTGCGAATCGCGGCGCGGACCGAAGTCGAGCGTCGTCTGCACCAGCGCCTCACGGCTCTCGCGGCGGGTCGTGTATTTGTCGCCGTCGCGCTCGACGGCCATTCCCTTGTATTCAGTCATCAAGTTTCTCCTTGGCGGAAGCGACATTTGATCGCACCAGCACCTTGACGGCTTCGGGGGCCTCAAGCTGGGATTTTGCGACCGCGGAAAGCTGGTCAAGCATGATCGTTGCAGTCCCGCTCATCGAAAGATCCCTGGCCAGCATGAAGGAAGCGCACTGCACCGCTCAGCCCGCCGAGACCGGCTCGGTGCCGGCACCTTCGACATGTCCGATGTTTGACGAGAGCCGCTGCGCAAAGCCGCAGACGAGCTCGGTGGTCCGTTCACGCGCAGCAGCGTCTCGCTGGGCGCTGACGAAGGTCACGCCGATCGCCGCGACCGGAACGCCCTCGTGCGACATCACCGGCGCCGCGAGGCATGAGATCCCCGGGCTGACCATCTCGTCGTCGAACGCGTACCCGGCGGCCCGAATTTCATCGAGATCGCCAAGCAGCGCACCGATGTCGGCGGGGCCGCTGTCGGCGCGGAGCACCAGCGGCTGTTCGCCGTAGAGAGCTCGGACTTGGGCCTCCGGGAGCTGCGCGAGGATCGCTCGCCCGACGGCGGTGATGTGCGCCGGCAGCCGTACGCCAACCTCGGTTACGAGCCGCGCACTGGAAGTGATCGGCTCTTCCTTGTCGATGTAGAGGACCTCGCTGCCATGGAGGACGGCGAGGTGCGAGGTGTCACCGGTCTCTGCGGTCAGCTCGACAAGGAGGTGGCGGCCCATCCGCTGGAGCGGCGCCGAGCGCATGTAGGCCGAACCGATTTCGAAGGCGGCAACGCCAAGTCCCCAGGCGCGCTCCTCGTCGTAGTAGCTCACGAAGCGCCTGTCTCGCATCACGTTGAGCAGGTGGTGGGTGCTGCTCTTCGGTATTGCGCAGTCGCGCGAGATCGTCATAGTCGGGACAGGGCGCACGGAACGGGCCAGCAAGTCAAGGACTGCGAGGACGCGTTCGGCGGATTTTACTGAGCTTGGGGCCATAGTCTGAGATACGAGACACCCGTCCCGTCTTGGTGATGTGTAAGTACTACCTCTCTGCAGCCGCGAGTGCAAGCGGGCAAGAAGATCAGGCGGGAAGCTGGAGCCGAACCCAGTCGGCCAGGCGGGAGGAACACTCGGCGACCGACTCGCTCCAACTGGTCGCAGCCTGCTCGTCGCCGTCATCGCTGACCTGCTTGACGAGCCGCACAGGCACGCCGGCCGCATTCGCGACCGAAGCGACCGCGTAACCCTCCATGTCTGCAAAGTCTGCGATCTCGGCGAGCTGCGAGCGCAGCCGGGAATCGGCAACGAAGCGGTCCCCTGTCGCCAGCACCGGGCCGTCACCGAGATTGAGCGGCGGGCCGAACTGCTCCCCGGTCAACTCGAAGATTGCCTCGCCGTCAAAGTCGTGCTGAATCGCCCGACCGATTGTGTGGATCCCGCTGAGGCCGTCGCGCAGAGCGGCCGCGGTGCCGAGGTTGACGACCTCGGACGGACGCCGCTCGGCGAGCAGCCGAGCGGTCGCGCCGGCGGCACGAAGCTTGCCAGGCCCGGTCACGAGCACCGGCAGACCAAGGTCGTGGAGGTGCTCGCCTTCAAGGTGGAGCGCGACTACCAGCAGCGGCCGATCCGGGGTGACTTCGCCAAAGAGTTCCATGCTTCAAGAGGTTATAGGCGCGCCGCGCACGCCGACGGCGCCTAGTAGAAGCTGTACATGAAGCGCGTCCCGCTGCAGAAGCGGCGAAGCTTCGCGCCCATCACCGACCCGTGGGAGCGGTTCTCGCTGCTCGGGACATACATCACGCTTGCGAGCCACCCGACCGGGTTGATGCCCCGCATCAGACCGGCACCCTTGCCGCGACCGACGGCGGGTGGGTACTCGTCGCGGTCGTAGCCGCGCTTGGTCGCTATCCCGCGCAGCAGCCGATTGCGGCGACCGTCCGAGCCGCTTCGGCGCAGCACGAGCGTCCGAGGCCAACCGGCGCGCACGGCTCTCAGGAAATGGCGTCGGATGTTGGGGTACTTCGTCGCGCTGAAGCCAAGCCGCTGGATCGTTGAAGTCTTGGAGCAGCCCTTCTCAGAGCTGGGACTGCTGCCCGATGTGGGACCGCTGGCGCCCTTCTTGAGGCAAGGACATGGCAGCGATTCGCAGTAGATCCCGTCGTGATCGGCGTCGCGGGTGTCCGCTGCGCGTTGCGCCGCCGCCTGATTCGAGTAGGAGCTGCAGCTCTTCGCGGCAGCCCCGGCGGGAAGAACGCTCAGCAGAGACAGAGATGCAGCGAGAGGAAAGAGAAGTTTGAGAGTAAGTCGCATCAATAGCCGGTACTTCTTTGTAACAAAAGTGTACCGGCCGCACGGCGAGATATCTCAGAGATCCTTAATAGACGGGGCCTTGAATCCTTCCTACACGAACCGCCTGCGGGCACGAAGAGAAGGAGCACCCAAATGGAAATGTCATTGTCAAACCAGACTCAGAAGGCACTACTGGCTGTCGGAACCGGAATCGCATTGGTGCTCAGCATCATCGCGCTTGTCGTTGCCCTCAATGCCGGTGGCGGCCACGGCGGCGACCACGGTCGCGGTCACTGGGGCGGGCCCCAGCAGATGATGCAGGGCGGCCCCGGGCAGCGCGGCATGGACGGCCCTCGCCAGGGACAGCGGCCGATGGGCGCGCCCCAGGGAGCGCAGCAGCAGGCTCCTAGCGGTACGACGACAACGAACTAGAAGCGCCGGGCAGGAACCGCAGCGCTGGGGTGCGTCGGGTTAAGGCGCGCCCCAGCGACCGTCGCCGTGATCGCGGGTGCTTTCGTCCTCCACGGCTGGTTCGCCGTCGGGGTTGTAGCCGGCGTTGGTCAGCATCCGACGAAGGTCAACGACCATCTGGACGTCGATGTCCTTGTGACGCGGCCGGTGGAATGTCTCGGTCTCAGGGCCAAGCGTCACCTTGACCTTGCCGTTGTGCTCCTCGCTGACCTCGCCGACATGCTCAAGCAGCGAGATCACGTGGCGCCACTCGATGTTGTGGCTCGTCGGGTGTCTGAAGATCTCGTCGACGGTGTCGCGGTGGCGGCTTGTCAGCTCAGGCTTGCTCATAGAACGAGCAGTTTAGTGGGCTTGCGGCGCCCGGGCCGCTCGCCTCATCCGAGAATGTTCACTGCCCGCGCTGCAACGAGAAGAACGGTGATCGCCGATAGCGCCGTCTCGGCCGTCATGACGGCCTTCGCACGGCGCGTTAGCGGCATCGCGTCGGTCGGGCTGAAAGCCGTCGCCGTGGTAAATGCGATGTACATGTAGTCGGGCAGAAGCGGACGCCAGGTCTTCTCGGCGAGATCCGGGTTTTCCATCTGCGGAAACTGAAAGTCGGCGCCCCTGTAGGCAATCGGGCCCTCGTAGACAGCCCTGGTGGAAGGACCACCCCGATCAAGCTCCCAGTAGAGAAGGCCGAATGCGATGACGTTTGTGGTCCAGATCACGCCGGCCTCGAAGAGCAGCTCTGTGCCGGTGCGAACCTGCGCCGAAAGCAGCTCGCCAAGCAGCGCCATCAGCGCCAGAGCGTTGGCAAGGCTGATCAGTCCGACGAGCAGAATCGCCTCCTTGCGCCTTCTCGGGGTTTGTCCCGGTAGCTCGCCCTCTTTGATTTGGCCCCTGACTACAAATACTCCCAAGAGGATTGCCTCGGGAACCGCCGTTGCGACCCAAGCCCAAGCCGGGAGCAACCAAAGTTCCCAGCCCGACGCCGTACAGACGATCGCCAGCGAGAGCTGCAGGGCAATCACGAAACCCACCGCTGCCGCGGCCTCTCCTATCTCGAGGCTTCCCGCTTGCTCCTTGGCGCCGGTGGAGGAGCTCTCCGAATTCGGGGCCACGACCGTCCGCGGCTAGTTGCTGTTGCAGGCGAGGTCGTAGATCGAGGCCGGAACCTTTGACGGCTTGGGACAGACCTTGGCGCGGTCTTGGGGAACCCAGAACTGACCTTCCCCCTGCCACAAGACCGTCACCGTGGCGGCTTCGGCCGCGGGTCCCACATTCACCTGTGCAACCAACCAGCCGTCGGTGCACCGATACGAGTCGCTGTCGCCGGTCGCGAGCACCGCGCCCTCGTTGCCGGCGTCAGCGTAGTCGGCCACGGCCTTCTTGATCGCCGCTTCAGTGCACTTGGCGCTGCCCGTCTTAATCATCGGTCCGGTCGTCTGCGTGGTCATCGTTGCTGGAGCTGAAGTAGCGGTGCTGACAACCGTTGATGGGGTGCTCGTGGAGGCCGTGTCGCTGCTCCCGCAGCCAACGAGCAGCGCTGCTGCGGCCCCGACGACTAGTGCGCTGGCGAGTTTGAATCTCATCTGCGCCACGATAACTGCCGCTTCGGCCGCCGCTTAAGTTGGGTCAGGGATCGCGACTTCAAAGTCGAAGCCGGTTGAGTTGGCTCCGCCCGGAAGCTGTGCGCCTTCAGCGATAAGCGAAACCATCGTGCCCCAGCCTGGGCCGTAACCGACGCCTGCGTCCGAGAGGCACTTCTCAACATCGATTGTGAAACCGATCGTCCGAGTTGATGCATTTGCAGTATTGGTCACCTGATCGGCCGTCTGGCTGTCGATAGTTGGCAGCGCCTTGCCGGCGTCAGGACCGGTTGGCGTGATCGGCGATAGGCCATTGAGCTCCGACACGTCACAGCTCGTCGGCTGCTCAAGCGAGTGGTAGTTGCCGTTCTCGTTGAAACTCTCGATCCGGGCACCCCACTTCAAGCCACCTACGTCGTAAAAGTTGCCGCTCTCGCCAGGAAGCGCGAATCGCTGCGGGCGCCAGAACTCAACCGTGATCTTGCCGTTTCTGCCCACGTTGATCCGGTTCCCCATGCTTGCGCCGGGCTCGCCGGCCGATAGCGGATAGTGGCTCAGAAGGCTGTTGAAGACTCCGTCAACGGTGTAGCTGGCGAGCGCCGGTGAGGTGACGAAGTAGGGGCTGAGTGAGAGCGGCTGCTCAATCGTCGCTCCAGACGAAGTGCGCCCCTTGAGCGTGACGACGCTTCCCGGGACAACTTGGTTGACGGTGTCGGACGACGACGGCCGAACCGCTGCCGACCAGACTGGCAAGCCCTGATTTTGCGGCGAGTTGTAGCGAACGAGTGAGTTCCGATCGCTCCCGCTAGCCGCTACGCACGGAGTGCCATTGCTGCAGCTTGAGCCGTGGTAGTCGGCCCACTGAATCATCTCGAACTGACTGAGGCTGGGCAGGATCCGCGGGAAGGGACTCATGCCGCCGACTTTGGCGGTCGGTGTTCCGGGATAGCACCACGGCTGCCCGCTGGTGCACTCAACCCAGACATTTGCAAGTGGCTGCGTCGTCACCTTGTTGACGTCGATGTACTGCTGGGGCAGCCAGAAGGCCATGCTCAGCCCCTTCTCCTCGTTCGATGAGCCGAGGAAAGAGTTGATCGAGCTAGGGGTGGCATCGGCGTAAACGTTGGTCTGGTTTAGGAAATGCGGGCGCAGGCTGAAGTAGACGCTGAGCAGGGCGCTGGTCTGCGCGGAGCTCTGATCAACACCGTCAAGCGACATGTTCCCGTTGTCGTCCACGTCAACGGCGTTCGGTACGCCGTCCTGATCGCAGTCGCCGCCGGAACCGGACTCAGTGGAAGCAGAGCTGCTGCAGCCTCCACCTGGCGCTTCCGCAACAGCGAAGCCGCCATTGCCGCCATTGCCGCCGTCGCCGCCATTCTTTCCCCCGGCGGCGGCGCGAGCAGTACCAGCCTTACGAATCAATCCGAGCTTTCCTGCGCCGACCGGCGCGCCAGCGCTTGTCAGGCGAATCTGGCCTGCGGCCAGCACGGCGCTCGACTTCAGCGCCTTCGCGAGGGTGCCGTACCCACTCATCAGTTTGACCGTTCCGACAGAGATCGCCGAGGCCTTCGTTGTCCTCAGGCGCGTGGCGCCCTTCGTGCCCTTGCGGTAGACGACAACAGGGCCGAGGTATGCGCCCTTCTTGGAGATCAGCTGGAGCGAAAGCCCATTAACTGCGGACCGCGGAACTGAGATTGAGAAGGACCCGTTGGACTTCACAGCGACAGCTACCGCCGATCCCTTGGTTGGCAGCGCCATCACGCGCAGCCCAACGAGCGAGCTTTTGGCGCCGCTGACCTTGCCGCTGATCTTTGTCTTTGCAGTGGCGGCGGAGGCGCTAGGTACGGCAACCAGCGCTACTGAGCACAGCAAAGCGAGCGGGATAACGGAGTAACGGCGGGGCATGCGGGCACCTCGGGAATAGTGAACCAACAGTTCGCGATAATACACCCGCAAGCTGATCTGCGCGTCAGTTTGATCAAAAGCTCACAGAAAGGTCACAATCAACCGATGGCCGCTGACATTGAGCGATGGTGGGACGACCAACAGGCGCGAAAGAAGGGCCGCCAGGACAAGTGCCAGACGAAGCGCGTCTTCACGAGTGAAGCCGAAGCCCGCGCCCACGCAGCCGCGGACCGTGCCCAGTTTGGTGACCGCTTTACGCCGTACCGCTGCGATCTCTGCGGCGACTGGCACCTAACCCGCAGCGCCACTTAGACTCCGGCGCCTGATGGCCTCCGAAGCGCGTACCGACCCACTCGCTCTGCCAGCGCAAGTCAGGCGCGGCGGACTCGACCTCTGGGCTGCGATAGCGCTGGGCGGAGCTGCCGGCACGCTCGCGCGCTACGGACTGTCTGAAGCGCTACCGGCGGCCGGCGGCAGCTGGCACTGGGCGACGCTGATTGCGAACGTTGTCGGCGCCGGAGCGCTAGGGGCGATCGTCGTGCTGATCCCGAATCCAACCGCGCAGCCGAGCCGACTGCGCGCGCTGCTGGCCACCGGGGTATGCGGCGGCCTGACAACTTTCTCGACGATGCAGCGCGAGCTGCTCGAGATGTTCGACCACGGCGACGGAGGACTCGCGGTCTGTTATGCGGCGGTCAGCATCGTCGCGGGTTTGGCTGCCGTGCTGCTGGCCGTTCGCCTCTCGGAAAGGGCCGGAAGGACCAGATGAGCGCTGCCGCCGTCATCGCACTGGCAGCGCTTGGAGGGATCGGCGCAGTCGCGCGGCACCTGACCGTAGTCGCAGTCGCGCAGCGCAGCGGCGACGACTTTCCGCTGGGAACCCTGACCGTAAACCTCGTCGGCTCGCTGCTGCTGGGGCTGCTGCTTGGAGCGGGGGTCACCGGCACGACGCAAATACTGCTGGCCGGCGGCCTGCTCGGCTCGTACACGACATTTTCTGCCTGGATGGCTGACAGCGAAGGCCTGGCCCGCGAGAGCCACAGGCGCGCGGCGGCCGTCAACATCTTCCTCAGCCTCTTCGCCGGATTCGCTGCACTGCTGGTTGGGCGCGCGGTCGGCGGCTTCCTACTAGGCACATAACGGCTCGATCTATTAGGTTTCCGCCATGGCCACAACATCGAGTTCACAGAAACCACCTGCGGCTCCCGGCGCAACCAGCGTCGCAGCCGAGCTTGCCGAGCTGGTCGGGCTGCTTGACAGCCGCGCCGAAGGAGGCCGCGCCTTCACGCTGGCATTCTGGGACGGCAGCGAGCTGCCGCCCACCAACCCGCACCCCGACGCTCCGACTCTGCGCTTTGCCAAGCGCGATGCGCTGGTCCGGATGGTGCGCGAGCCGAACGAGCTGGGAATGGCCCGGGCCTGGGTCTCCGGCGAGCTGGAAGTTGACGGCAACCTCGAACTGGCGCTGGACCTGACGGAGAAATGGCGGCACGCACCGCTGAAGCCAAGCGACGCGATTCCTGCGATCAAGGCGGCCCGCAAGCTCGGGCTGCTGCGCCGCTCGCAGCCGCCTGCTCCCGAGGCCGAGATCAAGCTCCAGGGCCGCCTCCACAGCGCACAGCGCGACCAAGAAGCGATCTCGCACCACTACGACGTGTCAAACGAGTTCTA
>WLNX01000070.1 GCA_009699565.1 Actinomycetota bacterium
GGGCAGTCGAGCACTCGTCCATCGCTGGCGATCCGAGGTCGACGCAGTCGCCGTCGGGATCGGCACTGCTCTTGCCGACGATCCCCAGCTGACGGCGCGTCTTGAATCGACCGATCACCAGCCGCGTCGGGTTGTGTTCGATTCCGAGGGTAGATTGCCGCTCGACTCGCAGCTGCTCGCCGAGGCCCCGGAGGTCGAGCTGATTATTGTTGTCTCGCGTGCCGCCCCGCGCAGCGCAATCGAGGCGTTGGAGATGGCCGGAGCTCAGATCATCGTGGCAGCGGGCGAGAACGAGCCACTGCGGGTCAGCGATGCGCTTTCCCAGCTCGGTTCGCTCGAGCGGCCGATCACATCGCTGCTCCTCGAGGGTGGTCCTCACCTTGCAGGGGCGTTCTTCGATTCCGGAGAGATCGACGAGGCGCGCCTGTTCGTGGCGCCGCTCGTTCTCGGCGGCGCAAGCGCCCGCGATCCAATCGAGGGAATGGGAAGCTCGACGATCGCCGATGCGACGCGCGCGCTGTCGCTGACGACCGAGATGATTGCCGACGATGTGCTTCTCCGCGCGCGGCTGCGAGAGTGGTAAGCGTGTTTACAGGACTGATAGAGGATCTTGGTGAGGTCGTCGCGATCGACAGCGACGATCAGGGCGCGCGACTGACCATTCGCACGGCGCTTGCCGGGCAGCTGAAGGAGGGCGACTCGGTCGCCGTCAACGGCGTCTGCCTGACGGCCACTTCCGTTGAACCGGACTCTTTTGCAGCCGATGCGATGAACGAGACGCTCCGCCGCACCTCGCTTGGTGCAGCTGAAGCGGGCGGCGCAGTCAATCTAGAGCTCCCGCTGCGCGCAAACGCGCATCTCGGTGGTCACATCGTCCAGGGTCACGTTGACGGGGTTGGCACCGTGGAAGCGGTTCGCGACGACGGAATCGCAAAAGTCGTGACCGTTGCACCGCCGGCAGAGCTGATGCGCTACGTGGTCGAGAAGGGTTCGATAGCGGTCGACGGGGTGTCACTGACCGTCGCCTCCGTCGCCGACAAAACTTTCGACCTTTGGTTGATTCCTGAAACGCTTCAGCGCACTAGCTTGGCTTCCGCTGAGCCGGGCCGAGTCCTTAACATCGAAGTTGACATTGTCGCGAAGTACGTCGAGAGGCTGGTTGGGACGAAATCATGAGCAGCTCAGCAGAGACCGATTACAGGTTCGCCACGGTCGAGGAGGCGCTCGAAGACATCGCCGCGGGCAAGATGATCGTCGTGGTCGACGACGAGGACCGCGAAAACGAAGGCGACCTCGTGATGGCCGCCGAGCATGTCTCCCCGGAGGCAATCAACTTCATGGCCACGAATGCGCGCGGTTGGATTTGCCTCGCGCTCACGCCGGAGCGCTGCGACGAACTGGATCTTGAGCTGATGACAGCCAAGAACGAAACGCCCTACGAGACTCCCTTCACGGTCACGATCGAGGCCAGAGAAGGGGTCACGACGGGGATCAGTGCCGCCGACAGGGCCCAGACTATTCGCGTTGCGAGCGACCCCAACAACGGGCCTGAAGCCATCGTCAAGGGCGGGCACGTCAACCCGCTCAAGGCGAAGCCGGGTGGCGTACTCGAGCGGACCGGCCATACCGAAGCCGGAGTGGATCTGGCGAGGCTCGCCGGCTGTACTCCGGCCGGCGTGATCTGCGAGATCATGAACGACGATGGCTCGATGGCGCGCGTGCCCGACCTAAAGGACTACTGCGCCCTGCACGGTCTCAAGATGCTGACGATCGCGGATCTGATTGCGTACCGGCGTCGCAACGACCGACTTGTCGAGCGCGTCGTCGCGACCACGATGCCGACGGCTTTCGGAGACTTCACGGTTGTCGGTTACCGCTCGCTTGTCGATGACAAGCACCACGTCGCTCTGGTCAAGGGGGAGGTCGACGGCGCAGAGGACGTGATCGTCCGGGTTCACTCGGAATGCCTGACCGGAGACGTCTTCCACTCACTGCGCTGCGACTGCGGCGACCAGCTTGAGTCGGCCTTGGCGATGATTGAGGAGGAGGGCCGAGGAGTGCTTCTCTACCTTGCTCAGGAGGGGCGCGGAATCGGACTGCTGAACAAGCTGCGCGCCTACAAGCTTCAAGAGGAGGGCTATGACACCGTTGACGCCAACCTTCAGCTTGGGCTGCCAGCCGATCTTCGCGACTACGGAATTGGAGCTCAGATTCTGGTCGATCTGGGACTGACCTCAATCCGGATTCTTACCAACAACCCGAAGAAGATTCATGGACTCGAGGGTTACGGGCTTTCCGTCAGTGAGCAGATTCCGATCGAGGAGAAGGCGAATGAGCACAACGCCGGCTACTTGGAGACAAAGCGCAAGCGGATGGGTCATACGCTCCACCATCAAGGGCTAAACCTTGACGAGCAGATGATCCACGCCGAACGCGAGAAGGACAAGTCTGAAGATGAGTGAGCGCTACGCGATCGTCTGCGCGCAGTTCTACGACGAGTTGGCGCGACGTCTCACCGACAGCGCGCAGTCTGCGCTCGAATCGGCCGGATGCGAGATGGCGGAATGCTTTGAAGTGCCGGGCGCCTTCGAGCTGCCGCTGGCGGCAAAGCTGTGCGCTGTCAGCGGTCGCTTTGCCGGGGTCATCTGCCTCGGGGCGGTAATTCGTGGAGAGACCGACCACTACGACTACGTCTGCGCCGAGAGCGCACGGGGAATTCAAGCTGCGGCATTGGAGACGGGAGTGCCCTGCTCCTTCGGCGTGCTGACCGTTGACACGATGGAGCAGGCGATGGAACGTTCTGGCGGAGGGGTTAGAGATGGTGGGCGAAACGCCGCCGAAGCAGTGCTCGCATTGGTCGCCGTTAAGCGGCAACTCGCTGGCTGAACTGCAAGCCTCGCGCAGTCGCGCTAAATTTTGAACGATGAGCGGTCAGTTCATAGCGTTTCTGATTACCGGCCTGTCGCATGTTGGAGCCGCCGCGGTTCTGCTGGTAATGCTGTTTCGACTCGGCAACGACCGCCCGCAGGACTCGCGCGGATGGTGGGACGATCAGGGAGGCCCGGGCAAGGAACGGCCGGACCGGCCGGACAGAAGCCCCGGCGGCGGCGGCATTCCGCTGCCCGACGCGGTGCAGAGCACAATGCGGATGCGGGGTCCGGGACGGCTCGCCGACGCCAACCCTTTCCCTGTGCGCCGCTCTCCGGCTCGCGAGCCGGCTCCGCAGCGTGACACCGAACCCGCGGGCTGACCGCTACACTGCCTCACTCGATGGCCAAGGTATGTCACAGCTGCGGTAAGGGACCGGCATTCGGCAACAGCCGAAGCCACTCGATGGTCGCCACCAGGCGCCGTTTCAACCCGAACCTGCAGAAGGTGCGCATCGTCGTGAACGGTGCGCCGCGCCGTGAATACGTATGCACGCGCTGCCTCAAGGCCGACAAGGTCCAGAAGGCCGTTTAGGCTTCGCGGCGAAGTGCCGCAATCTGATTCTCACTCCAGTCTGCTTCGATTCCGCTCGATCCTGCGCGGGGCGCTTGCCGCGCTCGAAGAGCGCCGCAGCGAGATCAACGACCTCAATGTCTTTCCTGTAGCCGACGGAGACACCGGCGACAACATGGTGCTGACGATTCAGGGCTGCCTCAGCGAGCTCGATCGTCTGGCGGAGGAGTCCGGAGATCGGTCGTTGGATGAGATCGGCCGCGAAGAGATAGTCGACCTCGTGGCACGGGCCGCGCTGCTAAGCGCCCGGGGCAACAGCGGGGTGATTCTCTCGCAGTTGATCCGCGGAGCCGCCGAGGAACTGATCTCGCGTCCGGGAGTCCTCGTTGACCCGGTGCTGATCGCGATGGCGATGCAGCGCGCCGCCGAGCGCGCATATGCCTCCGTGCGCGAGCCCACCGAGGGGACAATCCTCACCGTGATGGCCGACATGGCAGCGGCCGTGACCGCCAAACTTGCTGAGCTCGAGCCGATGCCCGCCGATGCCACCCCGGAAGACCAGAACGCGCGAATCGCAGATCTGCTCGAAGTGGCCGTTATCGAGGGCGAGGCGTCCGTAAAGCGCAGTCCCGACCTGCTCCCGGTGCTGAAGACCGCCGGCGTCGTCGACTCTGGCGGCTACGGAGTCGTCGTCCTCTTCGCCGGCTGCGTTGCGGCGCTGCGGGGCGAACACGGCCTTAGCGTCGCCCGCCACACGGCGCCAGCGCGGACCACTCAACCTGAGCACCACTCCTCGACCTTCCGCTATTGCACCAACTTCGCCGTAACGGCCAACTCGGGATCCAAGCTCGGATCTCACGACGGCTACGTCGATGCACTTGAATCGATAGGAGATTCCGTCCTCCTCGTCGGCGACCAGGTTACCTTGCGGGTCCACATTCACACCGACGAACCTGAGCGCGCTACGGCTCTGTTCATCGACCAGGGGAATGTCTCACGGCTCGACGTTGCCGACATGTCCGCGCAGATCGCCGAGCGAGACGAGCGGCTCGCCGCCGATTCCGGTCCGGGAGCGCGCTGCGGGACTCTGGCGATCGTCGCCGGCCCCGGAATCGCTGCGCTCTACCGGTCGATGGGCGCTCACGTCCTCGATGGCGGAGAGACCCTCAATCCCTCGACCTACGAGATTCTCGCGGGGATTCACTCCGTCCCAACTGAAGAGGTGGTCGTGCTCCCCAACAGCCGCAACGTCTTCATGGCCGCGCAGGCCGCTGCCGAGATGTCCGAGCGGGTCGTGCACGTCGTCGAGTCGAGCGAAATGCAAGCCGGGCTCGCAGCGATGGTTGCGTCCGAGAGCAGCCGCCCCGCCGCCGAGAACGCGGCGCAGATGACGGAGCTGCTTGGTGCGGTCCGCACCGGCAGCGTCGCGATGGCCGCGCGCGCCGACGGCGAGGGCCGCTTCGAGGAAGGTGAAGCCGTTGGGTACGTCGGCGACGAACTGCTCGCCTGGGGGCAGCCCGAAACAACGCTCAAAGCGGTGCTGGACGAGCTGGCTGCCGAGGCCGAGATTGTCAGCATCTTCAGCGGAGTCGATGCTCCGCTCGGCGACGATCAGGTCGCCAAGCTCGTGGCTCCTGACGTGGAGCTGGAACTGCACGACGGCGGTCAGCCAAGTCGCTGGTGGCTGTTGTCCGCCGAATAGTCGACGATACCTCGGTGGAAACGACGCCCCGCGGCATCGGTGACGGCGCTCCCCTGGAGCGTTCCCAGCTGGCTGGAGCTCCGGTTCATTGGCCTTCCGTGAAGGCGATGGAGGAGACGGCTTCATACCCCGGCCGCAAAGCCAAAGAGGCCGCTGAGCATCTTGGGATAACAACGGTCGGCGGTCTGCTTCATCACCTGCCGCGCGACCGCAGGGAGGCCCGCACGGTCTCGACTCTCGTCGTCGGCGAGCAGGCGACAGTCGTGGTCGAAGTTCGCTCGATCAGTTCACGCCCGGTGCGCCGGCGCGGGATGAGGCCGCTCGTGGAGGCGCTGGTGGCCGATGAGACGGGCCCGCTCCAAGTCACGTTCTTCAACCAGCCCTGGCTCGTCAAGCGATACCCGCCCGGCACCAGGCTTGTGCTTCACGGAACCTATGAGCTGCGCAACCGTTTCCGCGTCAGTTCGCACGCCCCAACTGCAGACGAAATTGGTGCGGGCGACGAGGTGGCGCACTACCCGACCGCCGAAGGCCTGTCGTCGACCCAGATACTCGCTGCGGTCAGGGAGCATCTGGGTGCGGCAAGGCTTGCCCCCGACCCGCTGCCAGGGCGGCTGCGCGCACGCCACAGGCTCCCCGACCTGCCGTCGGCGCTGATCGCCGGACACAGTGGCCAGTTGGAGGAAGCCCGACGCAGGCTGGCGTTCGACGAGCTCTTCTATGTCCAGCTCGATCTTCTGCGCCGCCGCTCGCGCCGGGCGATCGAAGTGGGAGCTCCAGCGTTGGAGGGGGAGGGGGACGGGCCTCAGAGCGGCCTCGTCGAGCGCTGGAAGAGCGAGCAGCTCCCCTTCAACTTGACCTCCGACCAAGAGCGGGCGCTCGGCGTCGTCCTGAGCGACCTCGGCCGCAGCCACCCGATGCAGCGGCTGCTGATGGGCGAGGTGGGGTCGGGCAAGACCGTGATTGCCCTGGCGGCGATGCTGCGCGCGGTCGAGCACGGCCAGCAGGCGGCGATGATGGCCCCAACCGAGACGCTGGCCAATCAGCACTTCGCAACCCTTCAGACGCTGATTGGTTCGCTCAACATCCCGATCGCGCTGTTGACCGGGTCGACTCCGGCTGCCCGGCGGCGCGACATGCTCGGCAAACTTGCTTCGGGCGAACTGGCAATCATTGTCGGCACCCACGCTCTGATCGAGGATGACGTTCTATTTGACCGCCTCGCGGTAGTCGTGGTCGACGAGCAGCACCGGTTCGGCGTGCGCCAGCGCAGCGCCCTTGATGCGAAGGCCGCCGGATCGCCGCGGGAATCCGCGCCGCATGTCCTGCACATGACGGCCACACCAATCCCGCGGACGCTGGCATTGCTTGGATACGGAGATCTCGACGTAACGGAACTGCGCGAACTGCCGAAGGGACGCAAGCCGATTCAAACCCACCTTGCCTCGGGCGAGCGCGATCGCGCCCGCGCCTACGAGCGGATCCGCGAGGAGCTGCGAGAAGGCCGGCAGGCTTTTGTCGTCTGCCCGCTCGTCGAAGAGTCGGAGGCGCTGCAGGCCCGTGCCGCGAGCGCCGAATTTGAGCGGCTCGAGGCCGGCGAGTTCGAGGACTTTCGCGTCGCCCTGATGCACGGCCAGATGCGCCCTGCGGAGAAGGCTGCGGCGATGGCCGCCTTCGCGGCCGGGGAGGTTGACGTGCTTGTAGCCACGACCGTCATTGAGGTTGGGGTTGACGTCCCAAACGCGACGGTGATGCTGATTGAGAACGCCGAACGATACGGCCTTTCGCAGCTTCACCAGCTCCGTGGCCGGATTGGCCGCGGGGAGCACGCTTCGACCTGCCTCTGCTTCGGACCCAAGGAGTCCGAGCGCCTGACGGCCTTCGCTGCCCACAACGACGGTTTCAAGCTGGCGGAGATAGACCTGCAGCTTCGCGGCGAAGGCGAGCTGACCGGAACGAGACAATCCGGGATGGCAGCCTTCCGCTTCGCGGTGATGCCCGACGACGGTGAGTTGCTCGAGCGCGCCCGGCTCAGCGCGCGCGAGATCCTTGAGCAAGACCCCGAGCTCGAGATGGCCGAGCACGTGCCGCTGCGTGAGGCGCTCGAAAGGGCTCGCGGCGAGATGACTGCCATCGCGATCGCCGCCTGATGCGGGTAGTTGCAGGCGAGTTTGGCGGGCGCCGGCTCAAGGCTCCGAAGCCGTCCGTCACGAGGCCGACAAGCGACCGCGTACGCGAAGCTCTCTTCGCGACTCTCGGGGACGTCTCCGGCGCTCGGGTCTTGGATCTCTTCGCCGGATCGGGAGCGCTGGCAATCGAGGCGCTTTCGCGGGGTGCTGCCGAGGCCGTCCTCGTAGAGCGCGACCGCGGCGCAGCGAAGATAGTCGCGCAGAACCTTGACGGGCTCGATCTCGGGGAGCCGGCGGTTCGCTTAATTGAGCGGCCAGCCCGAGCCGCGCTGGAGGACGCGGCGCAACGCGGCGAGCTCTACGATCTCGTCTTCCTGGACCCTCCGTATCGCGAGTCTGCGATGCTCGGGGGCGACCCTGCGAAGGTGATCGCACCGGTTTTGGCTGCAGGTGCGAGAATCGTCACAGAGAGCGATCGGCGCCAGCCGCTAGAAATCGACTTTCCAATGATCCACGAACGCCGCTATGGCGACACGCTGATTCGAATCCATCAAACATGACCCCACCCAAATCAATCGCAGTCTGCCCCGGCTCCTACGACCCGATAACTCGCGGGCACGTCGACGTCATCGCGCGGGCTGCGGAAGTGTTCGACGAGGTAGTCGTCGCAGTCGTCAACCATCCGGTCCGCAAGGGATCGACGCTCTTCGACGTGACTGAGCGGATTGAGTTCATCGAAGACGCGATGGCAAACATCGCGAACGTCACCGCTTCGCCTTTCGACACCCTGATCGTCGACTTCGCGCGATCGATCGGCGCGAAAACGATCGTCAAGGGCCTTCGCGCAATCTCGGACTTCGAGTACGAGACTGAGATGAACCAGCTCAACCGCCAGCAGGCGCCGGACATCGAGTCGCTCTACATGATGGCCAGTCCCCAGTTCAGCTTCATCAGCTCGAGCGGGATCAAGGAACTCGCCATCTTCGGAGGCAATATCGAAGAACTCGTGACACCAAAAGTTGCAGCCCGCTTGAAGGAAGAAC
>WLNX01000071.1 GCA_009699565.1 Actinomycetota bacterium
CCCTCAGGCACGATCAGCGCAGTGACGGCTTCCCCCCAATCGGGATCCGCGCGACCGACAACGGCGACGTCCGCCACAGCCGGGTGGCCTAAGAGAACCTCCTCGACTCTCTCCGGCGAAATGTTTTCACCGCCGGAGATGATGATCTCCGAGAGTCGACCAACGATCTCCAGCTCGCCCGCCTCGTTCCGGCTTGCGAGGTCGCCGCTGCGCAGCCAATCACCGCACTGCGGAGCGACCGTTGGGCCTGCGATCAGGACCTCGCTGCTCGGCGCGATGTCGACTTGCGTGCAGAAAAGAGGAGCTCCGAGGGTCACTACCTGCGAGCAGGCTTCAGTCATTCCATAGGACGGAGCCAGAGGGACAGCCGCCCGGTTGGCCTCGGCCACCAGATTAGGCGAGATCGGTCCGCCGCCGAGGAGAACCCAGCGCAGAGAAGGCGGGTCGCAGAGCCCCACGTCGAGGAGTCGCTGCAGTGTGGTCGGAACCAGCGAGACGAGCGTTGGACCGCCTTGCTCCGACAGCCGCTCGAGGACCGAAGCCCGGTCAAAGCGGGGCTCGACAATCGCGGTCGTGCCGTAGATCACTGCTCTCATGAGGATCGACATCCCGCCCACATGAGTCAGGGGAAGCACCGACAGCCAGCGCTCGTCAGGATCGAGTCCCAGTGCGACCGCGGAGCCCGCGGCGCTCCACCAGAAGTTTCCGTAGGTGAGCTCGATCGCCTTGCCACTGCCGCTCGAACCTGAGCTATAGATGACGACTGCCACGTCGTTGAGCTCGTGCCGAAGGGCAA
This sequence comes from Actinomycetota bacterium, assembly GCA_009699565.1. GTDB lineage: Bacteria > Actinomycetota > Thermoleophilia > Solirubrobacterales > Solirubrobacteraceae > F1-60-MAGs163. The sequence goes on from WLNX01000071.1 coordinate 797, forward strand.
GCTGCGCAGCAGGATCCTCGTGTCCGAGAAGAGGTCCGCTGATCACCGTGCGGGCACCTGCGGTGCGTTCAGCCTTGAGCTCAGTTGGCGCTGACGGATCGATTGGAACCGCGACGGCGCCGAGCAGAAGAACGGCGTGGAGTGCGACGGCAAAGTCTTCCCCAGGCTCCAGTTCAATGCCCACCCGGTCCTGACGCGCTACTCCCATCGCGCTGAGCTGACGAGCTGCCCGCTCGGCCTGCGCGAGGAGCTCTCGATAGCTGAGACTGTTGACGGCCACCTGCGCGGGGCGGGCGGCGGCGGCTCGCGGCAACCAGGCATCTACCAACACGCCGTAAAAGCTAGCCTCTTGCGACTATGGACTCCGAAATGACAATCCGACCCGGCGCCGAGTGGACCCCCTACGGCGAATACAGCGACATTCGCTTCGAACACAGCGGGGATGGGATAGCGAAGATCACCATCAACCGTCCCGAGGCGCGGAACGCCTTTCGACCCCAAACGCTGTTCCAGCTCAGCGAAGCTCTGAACAGGGCGCAGAACGACCCAAGCGTCGGCGTCATCATCCTGACCGGCGAAGGACCGCTGGCATTCTGCTCCGGCGGAGACCAGCGCATCCGCGGCGACGACGGCTACATCGGAGACGACGCGGTTGCAGAGCAGGGAATCGGCCGCCTGAATGTGCTCGACCTGCAGATTCAGATGCGGCGCTGCCCTAAGCCAATCGTGGCGATGATCGCCGGATTCGCGATTGGCGGTGGACACATCCTTCACATCTGCGCAGACCTGTCGATCGCTGCCGACAACGCACGCTTTGGACAGACCGGGCCGCGCGTCGGCTCATTCGACGGCGGCTTTGGATCGGGTCTTCTGGCCCGCCAGATCGGCCAGAAGCGCGCCAAGGAGATTTGGTTTCTCTGCCGCCAGTACGACGCGGCGACGGCGCTGGACTGGGGCCTCGTCAACAGCGTCGTCCCCGTAGCCGAACTTGAAGTCGAGACCGTTCAATGGTGTCGCGAGATGCTCGAACTGTCACCGATGGCTCTGAGGATGCTGAAGGCGTCATTCAACGCCGCTGATGATGGGCTCGCAGGGGTCCAGCAGCTCGCGGGAGATGCGACGCTCCTCTTCTACATGTCCGAAGAAGCTCAGGAGGGCCGTGACGCGTACGTAGAGAAGCGCGCTCCCGACTTCTCAAAGTTCCCCAAGCGCCCGTAGCAATGACCGGGCCGACCAAGACATCCCCTGCTGGCTCGCCGTCGGGGCTGCAGATCTGGCTGATGGCAGCGCGTCCGCGCACCCTGCCCGCCGCGGTTGCGCCGGTGTTGGTTGGTACAGCACTGGCTTGGACGGTTGGGCCGCTGAACTGGTTTGCATTTGTGGCGGCTGCGCTCGGAGCGCTCTTCATTCAGGTCGGCACCAACCTCTCCAACGACTACTCCGATGCGCGCCGCGGCGCCGACACCGAGGAACGCCTCGGCCCGGTTCGCGTGACTGCCGGCGGACTTGTACCGCCGCAGCAGGTGCTCGTGGCGACCTATGCGAGCTTCGGAGCAGCAGTGCTCTGCGGTGTCTACCTGATCATCATCGCCGGCCCGGTCCTGCTGCTGATTGGAGCTGCCTCAATCCTCGCTGGGGTGCTCTACACGGGCGGCCCTCGCCCTTACGGCTATGAGGGCTTCGGCGAGCTGTTCGTCTTTACGTTCTTCGGGATTGTTGCGGTCACCGGCTCCTACTTTGTCCAGCGCCAGGCGCTGGAATGGGAGGCGTTCGTGCTGGCGATTCCGGTGGGGCTGCTGGCCTCGGCAATCTTGGTAGTCAACAACGTGCGCGACCTCGACACCGACCGTCGGGCAAACAAGAAAACGCTTGCCGTTCGTCTGGGCCGCAGCCGAACGCGCGGACTGTTCGCAGCAATGCTGCTGCTCGCCTATCCGACTGCGGTCCTTCCATGGCTGCTGGGCAGCTTCAATGCCTGGCTGGTGCTGGTGGTACTGACCCTGCCCCTGACCTGGCGCCTCATTCGCACCGTGGCGAACAGCACGGACGGCCCCACCCTCAATGCGGCGCTCGCGAAGACCGGAGTGCTGGAACTGCTCTTCTGCCTCCTGCTCACCGTCGGGCTGCTCCTCAATTAGCCATGAAGGCTGAGATCGAGAGCATCACGCTGGAGCTGGCGGAGCCTCTTGTTAGCTCAGCCGGGACCGTCGACGAGCGGGACCTTCTGCTGGTCTGCCTGGAGGGTGAGCACGGCTTGGTCGGCTGGGGCGAGGCTGCACCGCTCGAGCCTTACGACGGAGTGACCATCGATCGATGCCGGACAGCTCTTGAGCTTCAGACAGCGGCCCTGCGCGCTGCGCCGAAGTCGGCAACCGGCGCCGAACTGCTCGAGCTTGCGCGCTCGGCCGACGATCTGCCACAGGCGATGGCTGCTATCGACACCGCGCTTTGGGATCTCGCAGGCCAGCGCGACGGCGTACCGCTCGCAGAGCTTCTTAGCCGGGACCCCTCACGAAAGGTCCCCGTCAATGGCGTGATCGGAGCCGAAACTCCGGTGATCGCCGCTCAGCTTGCATCAGACCTCGTCGCCGCCGGATTTACGACGCTGAAGGTCAAGGTCGGCACCGACGACGACATCGAGCGCTTGGAGGCCGTCCGCGTAGCCGTGGGCCCTCGAATCGCGCTGCGGATTGACGCAAACGGTGCCTGGTCCCTCGCCGAGGCCAGAGCAAGACTCGCCGCGATGGAGCCGTTCGGGATTGAGATCGCGGAGGAGCCTGTCAGCGGCGTAGACGCACTACGAGAATTGGCCCAGTCCACGTCGACCCCAATCGCAGCCGACGAAACCAGTGGCCTGATCGGCGCCCTTGCAGCAGCCCCTACGCAGTATGTCTGTCTGAAGCTTGGCCGAGCGGGAGGCATCTCGGCGCTGCTGGCCCAGGCGGCGCTTGTCCGAAGCAGCGGCGGCGAGGTCTACGTCGCCTCGATGCTCGACGGACCGGTCGGGATTGCGGCCGCGGTCCACGCGGCCGCCGCGCTCAGAATCACGACCCCTTGTGGCCTTGCGACGCTCGATCGCTTCGACGGGGTCGACGGAGGACTGCTCGCTCCGACCGGCGGAGAGATCACCGTCCCTCTTGGTGCTGGACTGGGCGTCGGACCTGCCGAGGCCTGAGAGCCGTTAGAGAATTGCCGCGAGGGCCTGCGGGTCGCTGCGCGGAAGCGCATGAGTTCCAGCCGGAACAACATGCAGCACAGCGTCACCGATGGAGCCGGCCAGTTGCTCGGCGATTTCGACATAGCGCTCGTCTCTCTCCCCCGCGACGACGTCAACCGGCATCGCGAGTTCGCCCAGTCGCGACCACATCGGCTCCATACGGCCAACCGAGAGGGCGGACAGAGCAGCGGCGAGGTCACCTGGGCGGTTCTTGAGAATTTCGCCACGCGCCGCCAGATTCACCTCCGGCCGATCAACCCGAAACAGGTCTCCGTCCAGCCACTGATCCGCAAATGAACCGATCGCAAGCCGCTTCAACCGCTCCGCGAGCAGCAGGTCGCTCTCAAGTCGCTGCGCGCGCAGGGCAGGGTCTTCCAGTCCGGCTGTGGTGGAGATCAGGATCAGCCGCTCAATCCGCTCCGGCGCCTTCAATGCGGCCTGGAGTGCCAGCCTGCCCCCCAGCGAGTAGCCCGCGATTGTGAAGCGCGGAGGCGCTGCGGCGAGCAGATCGTCGACGCACAGCTCGAAAGAGATGGGTCGGACCGCCGAATTTTGACCGTGTCCTCTCAGATCAGGAATGACGGCGCGGTAGCGTTTGGGCTCGAGCAGCCGAGTCACCGGGAGCCAAGTGCCCGAAGTGCCAGCGAACCCATGAACCATTAGAGCCGTATCCATTACCGGAACCATCATGACCGTCTCCAACGACAGCCACCTCCTACTGCGCGCCTTCTGCGATGAACTTGGCCGCTGCGCGATCAGCGGAGCGGTCACCTCGCCGGGGTCCCGCTCGACGCCGCTGATCGCTGCGCTGACCGCGGACGGCGGCTTCCCAGTCTTCTCCCAGGTTGATGAGCGCAGCGCCGCCTTCTTCGCGTTGGGCCTTGCAAAAGAGACCGGCAAGCCCGCAGTTCTGGCTTGCACCTCCGGCACCGCAGCAGCGAACTACCTGCCCGCGATCGTCGAAGCCCACGAAGCACGTGTGCCAATGATCGTCTGCACCGCAGACCGCCCGCCCGAGCTGCGAGGCATCGGCGCAGGCCAGACGATTGACCAAGTCAAGATCTTTGGGGACCACGTCCTCTCGTTCACTGAGGTCGGCGTTGACGAAGCGAACGAATTCAACCTGCGGTGGATGAGGTCGTTGGCCTGTCGGTCCGTCTGGACGTCGCTCGGGCAGCGGCGGGGACCGGTCCATCTCAACTTCCCGCTCCGGGAGCCGCTGGTGCTTGCGGCCTCCCTCCCCGCCCCGACTGAAGAGGAGGAGGGTCGCAGCGACAGGCGCCCCTGGACGGCGCGCGTTGAATCGTTCGGCGACCCTGTCGCCGCAGCGGAGATGGTCGCTCCGATCGTCGCCTCCGCACCCAAGGGGGTGCTCGTGGCAGGACGCGTTGAAGGATCACTCAACGGCCTTCGGCTGACGGCAGCCGCCCGCGCGTTCAGCGCGGCAAGCGGCTGGCCGATCCTCGCGGACCCTCTGAGCGGGTGCCGCAGCGGAGAGGAGTCCGTTGCCAATTACGATGCGCTGCTGCGTGCTCATCCGCTGGCACTTAGCGCCCAGCCCACCGCGGTGCTTCGGTTCGGCGACATGCCTGCGTCGAAGCCGCTGCGCGAATGGCTCCGCGGACTCGACGCGGTGCAGGTCCAGATTGATCCGGAGATGGTCTGGCAGGACCCCTCGCTGGACTGCGACTTGGTGATCAACGCGCAGCCTTCGGCCGTCCTGGAACTGCTGGCAGAGCGCTGCGTCGTCGGCGATCCCTCCTGGGCGGCGGGATGGCGGGAGGCGGACAACCGGGCCGACGATGCAGTCGCTCCGCTGTTGGACGGAGGAGTCTCGGAGCCGGCCGTCGCCCGTCTCCTTGGGAGCGAGCTCCCGGACGAGGCCACTCTGTTTGTGGCTTCATCGATGGCGGTCCGGGATGTCGAATCGTTCTTTCCCAACAGGGAACGCCCATTGCGGGTCATGAGCAATCGGGGTGCCAATGGCATCGATGGGACCATCGCGTCGGCTTACGGTGCTGCGGCAACCAATGACGACCCCACGGTTCTCTTGATCGGAGACGTTGCCTTCGCCCACGACATCGGCTCGCTTCTAACTGCCCGCCGCAGCGGCATACCGCTTACGATCGTGCTGGTTGATAACAACGGCGGAGGAATCTTTGACTTCCTACCAGTCTCTACCGAAAGCCGCTACTACGACGAACACATCCTCACCTCAACGCAGCTCGACGTCTCCGCTGCTGCTGGGGCGTTTGGCCTCCACCTGCTCGAGGTCGAGACGCCCGGAGAGCTGTCGGCGGCGCTCGAATACGCGATCAGCTCAGATGGCACCCAGCTGATTCACGTCCGCACCGAGCGCGCTGCCAACGTCGAGCTGCACGCCGAGGTCTGGAAGGCCGTAGCGCTCTCGCTCGCGCGCTAAGCGGCGATTACCGGAAGCAGCGCAGCCAGTTTGACTTCCGTCTCCGCCAGCTCGGCCGCAGGGTCGGATCCTTCGACGACCCCTACCCCTGCGTAGCAGCGGGCGACCGATCCTCCCAGCAGCGCGCAGCGTAGTGCCACGCAGAACTCACCGTCGCCGTTGAGGTCTGCCCAGCCGACCGGTCCCGCGTACCAGCCGCGGTCGAGCCCTTCGAGGGCAGGAATCAAAGGCGCCGCCACCGAGTGAGGCTCCCCTCCCACCGCCGGTGTGGGGTGAAGCAGACCGGCAAGCTCGATCGCATTCACCGGCTCGCGAAGCTGTGCCCGAATTGGCGTGGCGAGATGCTGGATGTTGGCCATCTTGGCGACGACCGGCTCCTCCGCCGCGGTCACCCAGACGCTTAGCGGCTGAAGCGTCTGAACAATGCGACGAGCCACAATCTCCTGCTCCGCACGATCCTTGCTCGACCTGAGCAGCTGTTCCCCCAAGTGGTCGTCGACCGCAGGGTCTGCGCTGCGACGGGTAGAGCCGGCCAGCGCGAGCGTCGCCGCGCGCGTCCCCTCGCAGCGGACGAGCAGCTCAGGGCTGGCGGCGATGAAGGTCTGCTCCCCGCGGCCCACTGCGAACACGTGACACCCCGCGAAAGCGTCCCGCAGAACTCCGAAGACCGCGTCAGCCTGGAAGCGGGTCGCCGAATGAACCTGAACCTCCCTCGCGAGCACGATCTTCTCCAGTTCTCCAGCTGCAATCCGTTTGACGGCTCCGGCCACTGCCGCCTCGTAGTGCTCGGGCGGCATCGTTCCGACGACACGGTTGTGCTCGGCCGGGTCGGGGTCGAGCAAAGGCAGCGGTCGATGGACCAGTCCGTCGGCACGGAGAGCGAGACGCTCAACGACGGCTTCGCTGTCGTCATCCGCACCCACCACCGCTGAGAGCGTCATCCGCACGTCGTCGCCCTGACGACAGATCGACAGTTCAGGCAACTGCAGTGAGGCCGGCGCGAAGTCCTTCCAATGAGGAGCTCTGCAGCCGTCGTCGGCAAATGCAAAACCCCCTACGACAACCGGCCCCGATCCCTGCGGCCCGTCGACGGCGTCGCTGAAAGCACTGCGCGAGAGAACGGACCACTCTTTCGCGAGTGCAGCAAAGCGCTCCCCTCCGGAGGATTCAAAGCTCTTCGCGGCGCCAAGCCCGGCGAGCGCGGCTCCGTCCCTCTCGGGCTGCTCAAAGGCGAACCAGGGTTCGGTCGCCCCTCGTGATGCGGCCACTACTGCCGTCGGATCTGTGCCTGGCGCCAGCGCGACAGTGATCGACGCAAGCACCTCGGTCTCCCGGCCCCGCCGAACACGTTTGACGGCGGACTCAACATGGGCAAGAAGCCGCTCCCGATCCCCGCCTGTGAGGGCGTACTCGCCGCCGGCCTTGAAACGGGTATCGGTCATACAAATGGTGTACGGCCCGGGCGCTTTCGCCGGACTACAACTTGCTAAGTCTCGTCGCCGCCGCGGGCGATCGCAATCTCGCCGGTCCGCATCATCTCGACCAGTCCGAAAGGACGGAGCATCTCGTCAAAGGCGCTGATCTTGTCGGTCGTACCGGTCACCTCGAAGATGACCGACTCGCGACTGACATCCACCACCTTGGCCCGGAAGATCTCGCAGATTCCCATCACTTCAGACCGCTGTGGCCCTTCGACGCTGACCTTAAACAGGGCAAGCTCCCGTGCGAGGCTGTCGGTCGGCTCAAGATCGCGGATCTTCAGCACGTTGATCAGCTTGTGCAGCTGCTTGGTGACCTGGTCGATCGGATGGACCGCGCCGTCGACCGTGAGCGTGATTCGTGACACGGCCTCGTCGTCGGTCGGACCGA
>WLNX01000072.1 GCA_009699565.1 Actinomycetota bacterium
ACTGGTCGAGCGAACCGCAGACATCAGGTTCTGATGCGAGAGCTGGACGCCCTTGGGTGGTCCGGTAGTACCGCTCGTGTAGATCAGTGTCAGGACGTCGGAGGGTTCAATCTCGCTGGCGGCAGCTGCGCCATCGAAGCCCGCTCCCATCTCCTCAAGCTCGGAAAGGCTCAGCGTGCCGTCCGGCGTTCCTTCGGCTGGCGGATCGATGAGGACGATTCGCGGAGTCTTCTCCAACTCTGCACATGCGGCCTCAACGGCAGCGAGATAGAGCTGCTCGGTGACGACAATCCCTGTGTCTGCATCGCTCAGCAGGTACTTGATCTGGTCTGCGGTGTAGGTCTGGTAGATCGAGAACGGTGTGCCGCCCGCAATCACGACTCCGAAGTCAACGATGTGGAACTCGGGCCGGTTGACGAGCATCAACGCCACCGTGTCGCCCTTCTCCAGTCCGAGGGCTTGGAGGCCGCCGGCGATGCGGTCAACTCGTTCCAGCCCTTCCCCCCAAGTGATCACGTTTTCACCTGCGCGGTCCTTCACCCAAACTGCGGCGGGGTTCTCCGCGGCTGTTATGCGCAAAGCAGCGGCAAGCGTCTCCTGTTGCATCGCGGCGGAAAGGGTCTCTTCAGGTGTCATCTGCGGCTTCCTCCAAGTAGCTGATTTCAAGGATTAACCTACAGCCAACAGGGAAGCGATGCTCTCAGCGAATAGCGAAGCCTTCGCCCTGCAAGCGTCCTATGTCGTTGGACAAGCCAACGGCGAAGAGGATCAGGACCAGCACAAACCCGACCGCGCTGGCACGCTCCATCACGATGTATGCGATTGGCTTGCCGCGCAGCTTCTCCGCCAATGCCCAGAAGATGTGTCCGCCGTCCAAAGGCAGGAATGGGAACAGATTAATCAGAGCGAGAGACAGCGAGATGATTGCGAGGACGCTCAGGGCTTGAGCCGCGTCAAACTCAAAAGACTGTCGCGTGACCTCGTAGCTCCCGACCACTCCTGAGATCTCGCCGCGGGCCTTGGAGTCGTAGACGAGCTTGGAAAGGGCTGTTGCCGTTGCGCTTGTGACCAGCCACATCTGCTTGCTGCTCTTCTGAATCGCCTCAGCTGGCCCGAGCTTGTCGGTTGTTGTCGCGAAACTGAATCCCAGCCGGGACCGCTTCGCTGCCGCGTCGTAGCGGGGCGTCAGGAGCAGCGTCGTCGGCTCGCCGGCGCGCAGGACGGTAACCCGCACCGGTGTAGCCGCCGCGCAGCCGTCCTCCTGAGCCCCCGCACACCGGTGGGCGGCAATCGCGGCGCCGAGCTCGGCGACCGTCCCTCGGCTCCCGTCGACTGCGATTAGGCGGTCCCCCGTCTGCAAGCCCGCTGCCGCCGGGGAGCCGCTCTCAATCGCGTCTACGGTTGGCGACGGCGAGCTCACACCGACCGCGAGAAAGAGAACGAAGAAGATCACAAAGGCCACAAGAACGTTCATCAGAGGGCCTGCCGCAATCACGAAGATTCGCTTGTTGACTGCCATCCGCGAGTAGGACCGCGAGGCCTCCTCCGGGGCGATCTCCTCCTTTGGGCTCATCCCCATGATTCGGACATAGCCGCCGAGAGGAATGACTCCGATGCAGTACTCGGTCTCACCGCGCGTCTTCTTCCAGATGTGCGGCGGAAAGAAAAGCGAGAAGCGTTCAACTTTCATGCCGACGCGCTTGGCGGCCCAAAAATGGCCAAGTTCGTGGAGCATCACGAGCGCCGAGAAGCCGACGAATGCGAGCAGGTAACTCATGGAACCAGTGTAGGAGCAGGCGCCTAGTCGAGCGCCGCAAGAATGTCGCTGGCCGCGGCGCGAGCATCGCGGTCGGCGTCGACCAGTGCCTCGAAGGAGAAGGCAGGTCCGCTTTGCACTGCCGTCAGCGTCCGGTCAATCACTTCGGGAATTTGGAGAAACGAGCACTCTCCTCCAAGAAACGCGGCCACAGCAACCTCGTTCGCCGCGTTGAGGATGCATGGAGCGGATCCACCAGCCTGCCCGGCGGCGGTTGCAAGGCCAAGGCAGGGAAACGCTTCGTGGTCCACCTCTTCGAACGTGAGCGCCCCCAGGCGGGCGAGGTCAAGCGGCTCAACGGGCACCTGCGTGCGGTCGGGCCAGGACAGCGCGTAAGCGATCGGAACCCGCATGTCGGGATAGCCAAGGTGGGCCAGCGACGCTCCGTCGCAGAGGGAGATCATCGAGTGCACGATGGACTGAGGATGGATCACTGCGGAGATCCGTTCGTACGGTGTTCCGAAGAGATGATGCGCCTCGATTATCTCGAGGCCCTTGTTCATCAACGTCGCCGAATCGATCGTGATCTTCCCGCCCATCTCCCACGTCGGGTGCTGAAGCGCCGCCTCGAGCGTCACGTGCTGCAAGTCGTCGCGTGTCATTCCCCGAAACGGCCCTCCGGAGGCGGTCAGCGTGATCTTGTCGATCGTCCCCGGCCGGTGCTCTCGCTCCGCCTCGATCAGCTGGTGCAGGGCCGAGTGTTCTGAGTCCACGGGCAGCAGTCGCGCGCCGGTAGCCTCGGCGAGCTGCACGACAAGCTCACCTCCGACAACCAAAGACTCCTTGTTGGCGAGCGCCAGATCTATTCCCTCCGTCAGCGTCACGACGGTTGCTGCAAGCCCGGCCGCTCCGACAATCGCGTTGCAGACGATGTCGGCGCCGCTGTGCGCGATCAGTTCTGCCAATCCATCCGACCCGGCAAGGACCTCGCCGTCCCATTCTGCCGCCGCTTCGAGCGCCGCAGATGGATCGGCAATCGCCACTCTGCTGACGCCTAGCGCGCGCGCTTGCGAGAGGAGGGCCCGCCAGTCACTGCCGGCCGAGAGTCCAATTACCTCCATCTCTGGCATGCGGCCGACCACGTCGATCGCTTGGGTGCCGATCGACCCTGTCGACCCGAGCAGTATCAGCTTCCTCATCAGCAGCTTCCTAAAGGAGTGCGTTCCACACGTAGTATCCGGCGATGATCGAGAACGCGACAGCGTCAAGCCGGTCCAGGACGCCCCCGTGCGCACCAAAGATGGCTCCTGAATCCTTGGCTCCAGCTTCACGTTTGACGTAGCTCTCGAAAAGGTCTCCTACCGGTGCGAAGAGAGCGACGCAGAACCCGATAGCGAGCGCATCAATGCCGCTCAGCCAGTCGAAGTAGAGGCCGACAAACCAGCCGGCCAAGGTCCCGACGAGAATGCCGATGAGTAGCCCTTCGACCGTCTTCGCAGGGGAGATTGCGGGAGCCATCTTGCGGCTCCCCAGAGCACGTCCCCCAAAGTAGGCGCCGGTATCGGTCAGGAAGGTCGCGATGAGCACTAGGAAGACGATCCCCGAGCCGTGCGGGAGATCTCGCAGCATGACAGCGTGGGCGAATGCGATTCCGATCCAGACAAGACCAAGCATCACGACCGCAAGCCCGGAGATCGTTGCCCGGCGCGGTCCGACAATGCTTCCGATAAAAGCCACTGGCAGGCAGATGACCAGAGCCAGCAGCACCCGCGGCGGACCACCGGTTTTCGCAGCCAGCAGAAGCAGCACCAGCCCAACCAGCCCGGCTAGGACGGGCGGGAGATACCGCTCGAACATCGTGAACAGCTCTCTCAGGGCAATCACCCCGAGGATCACCAAGCCGATTGTGAAAGTCCAACCGCCGACCGCAACAAGGAAGATCGCGAGCAGCGCCAATGGCACCGCCGCTGCCACGCGGGCTGCGAGATCAGATCCTCCGCCAATCCTGGGGATGGCGAAGCGACCCGCTCGGCTCTTGGAGGCGGATTCAGGCTCGTCTGTCATCGGCCGCCGAACCGCCGTTCACGACTGCGAAACTCGGTGAGGCACTGCTCAAGCGACTCGGCCGAGAAGTCCGGCCACAGCTCATCACGGAAAATCAGCTCTGAGTAAGCGCACTGCCAGAGGAGATAATTCGACACTCTCATGTCACCACCGGTCCGGATGAGGAGGTCGGGATCGTGCATCTCAGGGGCATAGAGTAGTTCGCTGAAGGCTTCTTCACCGCCGCCTTCGTACCGTTCGGCAGCGTCGACGATTTCGGCCCTCGAGCCGTAGTCGAAGGCGACAAAGAGCGTGATCGTGGTATTGGCGGCGGTCTCCGCCTCGGCCCACTCCATCTGCTTGCGAAGCTGGTCTCCAACCCGGTCTCGCCGTCCGATGAAGCGCATCCGGACGCCTTCGGTCTTTAGCTCGGGTGTCTCCGTCTCAATCCGCTGGGAGAACATCTCCATCAGCGCAGCTACCTCCGAAGCAGATCGATTCCAGTTCTCGGTCGAGAACGAGTACACGGTCAGCTCCTCTACGCCGAGACGTGCTGCGTCGCGCAGCCGGGCCTTGACCGTGTCGGCGCCTGCCTGATGACCCTCAACGGTTGGCAGGTCACGCTGAGCAGCCCAGCGGCCGTTTCCATCCGTGATGATCGCGACGTAGCGCGCGGCCTGCGCCAGCTCCGTCACTAGACCTCCAGTATCTCGGCTTCTTTTCCCTTGAGATGCGCTTCGAGGTCCTGCACCTTGGCGTCGGTCAGCTTCTGAAGTTCCTGCTCTGCGCGGTGCTCGTCATCGGCGCCCGCATCTCCAGCCTCGCGAAGCTCGCGCAGATCCTGCATCACCTCGCGCCTAACGTTCCGGATTGCGATGCGTCCCTCCTCGGCAATAGCGCGCACTACCTTGACGAGCTCGCCGCGACGTTCCTCGTTCAGTTCGGGGATGGAGAGACGGATCAGCTTGCCGTCATTGCTGGGAGTGAGCCCGATGTCACTGTCCATGATTGCCTTCTCGATCAGCTTGATGGAGGACAGGTCGAACGGCTGAACGGTCAGCAACCGCGCTTCCGGGGCATTGATCGTCGCCAGCTGCTTGAGCGGAGTGGCGACCTCGTAGTAGTCGACCATCACCCGGTCGAGGAGCGCTGGGCTGGCTCGCCCTGTGCGGATCGTCGCGAACTCTGCGTTCGTACTCTCGACGGTCCGTGTCATCCGCTCGCCGGCGTCGGCCAGCAGCTCGTCAATCAGATCGCTCATGTCTTCACCAAGGTTCCCACGGCGCCTCCGCAGACTATCCGGTCGATGTTTGCCTCGTCGTCCATGTTGAAGACGTGGATTGGCAGCTCATTCTCCATGCATAGCGTCAGCGCGGTGGCGTCCATCACCTTGAGTCCGCGTTGAATCGCCTCCATGTGAGTCAGCGACGGGATCAGCTCTGCGGACGGATCGGTCTTGGGGTCGGCGCTGTACACGCCGTCAACCCCATTCTTTGCCATCAGAATCGCCTCGGCTCGCACCTCGGTCGCGCGCAGCGCAGCCGCGGTATCCGTCGTGAAGAAAGGATTGCCGGTGCCGCCGGCAAAAATGACAACGCGCCCCTTTTCAAGGTGGCGCATCGCGCGGCGACGGATATACGGCTCGGCGACCTCGGCCACGGCGATTGCCGACTGGACCCGCGTGTGTACACCTACGCGCTCGAGAGCGTCCTGAAGCGGCAGCGCGTTCAGGAGTGTGGCGAGCATCCCCATATAGTCCGCTGTCGCACGGTCCATCCCCGCCGCTGCGCCGCTCATTCCGCGGTAGATGTTGCCCGCCCCAACTACGATCGAAACCTCGATCCCGCGGTCGTGGACGACCTTGATCTGCTCGGCTACCGCGGTGACCCGGTCCGGGTCGGTTCCATAATCCAGATCGCCCATCAGCGACTCGCCGGACAACTTGATCAGGACCCGGCGGAATACGGACTGATCGCTCATTGCTTCAGGCTACTCGCCTACTGCGTAGCGTTGGAAGCGAGTGATAACGATGTTCTCGCCGGTCTTGGCCGACAGTTCCTCGCGGATCTGGTCGATCGTCTTGTTCTCGTGACGGTCGGCATTGACGTGCTGCTGACGCAGCAGCACCACCTCGTCGAGCCACTTGTCGAGCATCCCTTGGATGATCTTCGGCTGGATGTCGGCAGGCTTGTCGGCGACCTGCTCAGCAAACACGCGCTCTTCAGCCTCGCGCTCCTCGGCCGGAACCGAATCAGCGTCGATAAACCTGGTAGCCGGCGATGCCGCGATGTGCATCGCAACCTCGCGCGCAAAGGCGACAAACTCGTCGTTGCGGGCGACAAAGTCGGTGTTGCAGTTGACCTCGATCAGCACTCCAACAGTTCCCGTGGCATGGATGTATGACTGAACGGTGCCCTCAGCAGCTTCGCGCCCGGCGAGCTTGCCGAGCTTGTTGCCCATCTTGACCCGGAGCAGTTCGACTGCGCGCTCCATGTCGCCGGCGGCCTCGGTCAAGGCCTCCTTGCAGTCCATCATTCCTGCGCCGGTCTGCTTGCGCAGCGCGGCGACGTCGGCGGCCTTAATGTCGCTCACTTGGACTCCTCCTTCGCTGCCGTCTCGGCCGGTGCGGCTGCAGCGACAGGCTCTGCCGCAGGAGCAGGAGCAGGAGCGGCTTCCTCAGGCGGCTGAGCGGCTGCGGCTTCAACTGCAGCAGCCTCCGCTGCAAGACGCGCGACCTTCTCGGCTTCAGCCTGCGCCTTCTGCTCGGCCTCGATCTTGGCCTGTTCCTCGGCCCTGATCCGAGCCTGTTCTTCCGCTTCGACGCGTGCCTTCTCCTCGTCAGCGAGGAAACTCAAGCGCGCTTCGGCGATGACGTCGGCAAGACCGTCGGAGATGACCTTGCACGAGCGAATTGCGTCGTCGTTTCCGGGGATGACGAAGTCGATGCCATCCGGGTCGCAGTTGGTGTCGACTAGGCCAATCACCGGAATGCGCAGCCGCTGAGCCTCGCGGACGGCGATCTCCTCAACGTTGACGTCGATTACGAAGATCGCGTCAGGGGCGCGCTGCATGTGCTTGACGCCGCCTAGGTTCGCTCGCAGCTTCGTGAGGTCGGCAATCGCCGACATCCGCTCGCGTGTCGGAAGAAGCGCAAGCTGGCCCTCTTCTTCGTAGCCCTCCAGGTCGTGGAGACGCCGAATTCGCTGGCTGATCGTCTGGTAGTTGGTGAGCAGACCGCCGAGCCAGCGATGGTTCACGTAAGGCATTCCAGCTCGCTCCGCTGCATCCTTGATCGAATCGCGGGCCTGCTTCTTCGTACCGACGAAGAGGATGATCCCGCCGCGACGGGCAACCTGCTCAACAAAGGCCTGAGCCTCGGCAAGCAGCGCTTCGGTACGGAGCAGGTCGACAATGTAGATGCCTTCGCGCTCGCCGAAGATGTACCGACGCATCTTCGGATTCCAACGCCGGGTCTGGTGTCCGAAGTGGACACCTGCTTCCAGCAGTTCTCTGAGTCCAACCGCGCTTGATGCGGTGGTCATTGGTACTCCCTTGATTGTTTTTGGTGGACGCCCTTGGAGGTCTGCCGGATTCCGCTTCGACTCAAGGCCGCACGGTCAGGGCCAACAGTCCTGATTCCTAGGGGTAGTGGATGGATTGACCACTGATAGTAGCCGAGAGCGCCCAAAGGCCGCTTATCCGGCAGGTCACACCCGATTGGAGCCGTCGGCCCCGGGATGAGGCTCAGCCGTCGTCGCGTGCGGGAGAGCTGGCGGCCCGTTCCAGCGCGCGGCTGAGGTCATCCGGGAGCGGGGAGACGACATCAATCTCCTCGCCACTTGTCGGGTGCTCAAATGCCAGCCGTGCTGCGTGGAGGAATTGGCGGTTCAACCCCATTGTCTCTGCTCCCCCGTACTGCGGATCCCCGACCACCGGGACGCCGATCGCCTCGAGGTGCGCCCTTATCTGGTGGGTCCTGCCGGTTTCGAGCTTGACCCGCATGAGGGTCGTCGTCGGAAGCGACTGCTCGATCTCAAAGTGCGTCACGGCAGCCTTTGGCTTGTCGGTGTCGATCGAGCGCTTTGTTCGCTCACGTCGATCCCTGCCGAGCGGGGCGTCGATCGTTCCGGTGCGGGAGGACGGACGACCCTCGACCAGTGCCAAGTACTCGCGTACAACGTCGCGATTCGCTATTGCGAGCTGGAGCGCTCGGTGAGTTTCTTCGTCGCGCGCCACCACCATCAGGCCGGATGTATCGCGGTCTAGGCGATGGACGATTCCTGGCCTCTCCGGGTCGTCTCCTCCGGCTGCGCGTCCAGCCAAAGCTTGGACCAGCGTGCCGTTGGCGTGCCCTCGGGAGGGATGCACAACCACACCGGCAGGCTTGTCGACGACAAGGAGCGAAGAGTCTTCGTAAGCGATCCGAAAGTCTGCA
>WLNX01000073.1 GCA_009699565.1 Actinomycetota bacterium
GAAACACGTAACCAGGCGCGTTCTGAGGGGCTCGACCGCGACCGATTGGTCGGTAGTTCGTTGGATTGGGCCGCTGCGCACGACGATCGTCGCGACGGCGGCTGTGTCGATCGGAATCGCGATCTACGGGCCGACGGGCGCCTTTCCCTTTGCGGTCGGCTCTCTATTCGTCGGCCTCGCTGACCAACGCGGGGATTTCGACGAGCGGGTTCGCGGCTTGGTCGTAGCCGGGGTGCTCGTCACCGTCGCAACCTTCATCGGAGTGAGCGTTTCGGGCAGCTTCCTGGCGCACATCGTGGTGGCAGGTATCTTCGCTGCCTTCTGCGGCTACATCGGACTGGCTGGCCCGCGCGCGGCTTTGGCTGGGGTGGTTGCGCTGGTCGCCTTCACGGCCTTTTCGGGAACGCCCGAGCCGCTGAGTGCTGTCCTGCCTACAACACTGAAAGTTCTCGTCAGTGCTGTTGTGATGGCAACGGTCATCGCCGCCCCAATGCTGGCTGGCAGGCTTGGTGGTCTTAGAACCGACGTTGTCGTCACTCTTCGAGCCCAAGCGTTCGCTCTGCGCGGCCTGATCGGCGGCATCGATGGGACCAACGTCGCCAGCAAGCTGGTCGCGGCCCGCAGCCGCGTTGCGGCCAGCGGCTGCTACGGCCAGACGCTCGAGTGGTTTGAGCAGATGCTCAGCGATACCGAAGCTATGCGCTTTGGCTTCTTCGCGCTTCATGGCGCTCTCGACGAGAGGGATCGTGCGCAGCAAGAACGCGTTGAGCAATTCAAGCTGGCTGCCGGTGAGCTTCTCATGACGCTTGCCTCAGCGCTCGAGATCCCGGCCTCCCGCCGCCGGATTGGCCCAGCGTTGGGTGCCTTCAACGCTGCCGCCGGAGCTTGTGGGGAGGGGCTAGGGCCGCGCAGCGCCGTGGCGCTGGCGCGGATCAAAATTGCCGCCCACAGCCTCAGCCAGTCGGTCTCCGGACGGTGGCCAATAGGTCGCCACTGTCAATTCTCAAGGCGCCTTCGCGCGCCGATCGAGCCGATTTCCAAATTGCTCCACAGGCGCGACCCGGGCTCAGTCTTCACGCGCCACGCGATCCGCGTCTCGGGGTTGATCGTGCTGGCCACGGGGATCGCTCAGCTTGATCCCTTGGACCACTCGTTTTGGATTCCGCTGACCGTTGCATGGATTACAAAGCCCGACTTCGCGGGTACGACAATGCGCGTAGCTCAGAGGGTTCTCGGCACCGCGATCGGCGTGATCGCGTCGGTTCTGTTGGTGGACTTGATCGGTTCAACTGTTCCGCTCGAGGTAGTGATGTTTGCGGCCGGCGCGATGATCACTGTCGCCTTCCTCGCTGCCAACTACACGGTCTGCACAGTGGGCGTCACGATCTGGCTGATGGCGTTGCTTGACATCGGTTCAGCGCCAACCGGCGCCCGAGTGCTGCAAACGCTTGCTGCCGGCCTGCTCGTCATGGCTGCCAGCAGAATCTGGCCAACACGGACCTCCAGCCAGGCTGCTGCAGGGCTCGCCGATTTGGCTACCGCGCTGCGCAATTACTGCACTTCGATCATGGGCGTCGACCGCACTGAGCGCACGGAAACGCGAGCGATGATGCTGGCAGCCAGCCTGAAGGCAACCACCGTGGTCGAGGAGTCCGGTCACGAACCGGGCAGGCACCTGATTCATTACGACTACGCATTGCAGATCGACGAGGACCTGCGAGCCGCAACGGCGATCGCGGCCTCGTTTGACGAGCTTGACGAGAGCGGACAAGGCCTGCAGCTGGCGTCGCCCCGCAGCGAGATCACCGAGAGTTCACTAAGCAGCCTCGATCATCTTGCAGTCCGGCTGCGCGCAGTTCAGGAGAGCGGCGTCGTAACGCTTGGCGACGGACACGGGCACCAAACCACGACCCCCTTCGAGCGCCTAGTAAGCGAGGCCGATCGGCAGCTCGATGAGCTCGCGGTCTACCGGCAGCGCGTCAGCGTCGCCGCTCGCAACTGAGCGCCTCGCTGCGGGGTGCTTCTAGCTCGCAGAATGAGTCGTCGTCAGTAGCGAGCCAAAGGGCGGAGCGATAGCGTGAGAACCAAGAGAATCGGGGCCGCTGCTAGCCAAACCGGTTGGCGCGGTAGGTCTCCGCTGCCCACTGGCCGCCCGGCATCGAAGTGATGCGCTCCGCGAACGGTTGAAGCGAGTCAGGCAAAGCCGGGAGCTTGGCTGGCATCGCATCCAGGCAGACGAGCGGGGCAAGAAATGACGCTGCCGTCAGGTCGGCAACGCTGAATCGGTCGCCAACGAGGAACTCTCTGTCCTCCGTCATCGCTTCGATCCGCTCTACCTGGGCGAGGACGATTCGCTCGGGCCAGTCGTCTGATTGGGGCGGCACGTCGAAGTTCTTCCGCATCAGCGGCGCCATCGCCGGTTGCACCAGCCTCAACATTCGTTCGCGCCCGGCCCCGCCCCCTACAGCGAGGAGCTTCGCCGACAGGTCTGGATTCACAAGCAGGTGCTGGTAGACGAGGCTGCGAACGGCGGGGGCGAGGATCGTGTCGAACTGCTGCTGGAGTTCCAGCGCGCGGTCACAGTCCGCCGGATCTTCCGGAAGCAGCGGCCGCGCCGGCCAGCGCTGATCAAGCGCCGCGATTATCTCGCTCGAGTCGGCAAGAACCTCGTCGCCGATCTGAAGGATCGGGAAGGTCTCAGTGCCGGCAAGCCGTTTTGCGACTGCTACGTGCACTGCAGGCATCGTCGCCCGGCGGGTGTGGGGAATTCGCTTCCAGTCGAGCGCCCACCGCGCCTTCTCGTTGTAATGAGACATCGCGAGATGCCAGAGCACAGGACGTGGGCTGTTCTCGCCGTTGTCCATCGAGGGGAAGCTACTGAAGCCGACGCCCGGATTCGAACCGGGGACCCCTTCATTACGAGTGAAGTGCTCTACCAACTGAGCTACGTCGGCTAGGACCGACTCGTTGTGCTGGCGAGAGCACCCCGAGCCGGAACGGACGAGGATACCGGGCGGCGGCTGCGCGGTGCGATCTCAACCCTGCGCTGCGAAACGCAGCCCGCGGGCTTCTGCTGCGGAGATGATGGCGCCGGCGAGCGCCGTCGGCTCGGCGCGGCAGGCCTCAAGCTGTTCCGCGCTCAGCAGCAGCTCAAAACCGCCGCCGCCGACCGAAGCGACCACGCACGGCGTCTGCTCGCCGCTCGCCGCCTCCACTTCGGGCGAGCGCTCGTCCAGGTGGACCGCCTCGAACGGCACCGGCAGCTCGCCGCTGACCCTCTTCCACTCTTCCTTCTCGCGGAAGGTTCCGTGCGTGATTTCGCAGAGCGCGCAGTGAGCGCGTCCGATCCGCGCTCCCAGCCAGTAGCGCAGCTCCCCCGAGAGCGTTCCGTCGGCGTTGTAGACGCCAACCAGTGAATCGATCTCCAATTGTTCGGTCGACATCCGGCCACCATTATGGAGGCTCGCCCCGGCAGGCCGTGCCGTAGGCTGGACTGGTGTCCGCACCGACCTTTGACCTTCAGTCCCACTCGACTGCATCTGACGGCGTTCTTGAACCGGCGGCCGTGGTTGCCGCCGCGCACCAGGCCGGCGTTGAACTGCTGGCGCTAAGCGACCACGACACCGTTGACGGGCTTGACGAAGCGTTCGCGGCGGCCGAGGCGACCGGCGGCGCGCTGAAGCTGGTCAGCGCGGTTGAGATCTCCTCGCTGGATCTGGGCGGCAAGGACCTCCACATCCTCGGCTACGGAATCGACCACAGCGACCCGCTGCTGCTGGCGCGCCTGAAGCTCTGGCGCGAGGACCGCTGGACTCGCGGCGAGCGGATGGCCGACGCGATGCGAGAGAACGGCTGGGAGGTGGAGCTGCCGCCGCGCGGCGAGAAGCCGCTCGGCCGCCCGCACATCGCCGCCGCGATCTTCGATCACCCTGCCAACGCAGAACGCGCCGCCGCCGAAGGGCTCGCCAACCCGACCGAGCTGCTCGTTGCCTACCTGATCCCCGGCAAGCCCGGCTACCGCGACCGCACCGCGCCGACCGTCGGCCAGGCCGTCGAGGCGATTCACGAAGCCGGCGGCAAGGCGATCTGGGCGCACCCGTACTGGGACTTCAACGAGGCCGATAAGCATGAGGCGGCCCGTGACGCGCTAGAGCGCTTCGCCGCCCTTGGCGGCGACGGAGTGGAGGCCTTCTATACGAGCTTCGATGAGGACCAGACGCGCCGCCTTGTCGAGCTTGCGGCCGGGCTCGACATGCTGACGACCGGTTCCGCCGATTTCCACGGCGCCGAGAACCCGAACTTCTCAAGCTTTCGCAACTTCAGCCTGTACGGCCTAGAGCCAAACCTCGGGCCGATCGACATTCGCTAGAAGCAGCGCTGCCGCCCGGCGCCGTGGAGTAGGTTTGATCAGATGGATCGCAAGCCACGGACGCGAAGGGAAGTTCTGCGCGCGGCGGGTGTATTGACCGGCGGCGCGGCGCTGGCGCAGCTTGGTGTTCCGGCAATCGGCACCGCCCGCTCGGCGATCACGCTCGCCTCGCTGGAGCGGCGCCTCGGCGGAACGCTGATCGAGCCCGGCGACGCGACCTACGGTTCGGCGGCGGCGCTTTGGAACACGAGGCTCTCGATCAACCCCCGCGCGATCGCCTTCTGCCAAAGCGTCAGTGACGTGCGTGAGGTCATCCGCTTTGCCCGCGAGCGCGGCTGGCCGATCTCTGCGCGCAGCGGCCGTCATTCGTTCGAGGGGTACAGCAACGCCAGCGGCATCGTTTGCGACGTCTCGCAGATGAACGGCGTCCGCTTTGACCGCGCCCACGGGACCGTCACGGTCGGGCCCGGCAACAACGTGCTCAGCATCTTCAACAACGTCATCCTTGGCGCCGGGCGGGGGATCCTCAACGGCTCCTGCCCCACGGTCGGCATCGCCGGCCTTGCGCTGGGCGGCGGCCTCAGCCGCGGCCTTCGCCAGCACGGCACGCTGGTTGACGACATGCTCGAGGCCAGCGTGGTGCTGCCCGACGGCCGCTATGTGCGCGCCTCGGCCAAGCATCGCCCAGAGCTTTTCTGGGCGCTGCGCGGAGGCGGCGGCGGCAACTTCGGCGTCGTCACATCGTTCACCTTCCGCACCCACTCCACGCCCGACCCGTTCGTCTTCGGGATGACATTCGACTGGAGCAAGGCGGCCGAGATGTACGCCGCCTGGCAGACGCTCGCTCCGGCGGCGCCGCAGACGCTGGCCAGCTGCTCGCTGAGGATGACCCGCACGCCGCCAACCTCCGGCAACGGCCCCTACGTGCTCAAAGCCTCGATTGGCGGCCTCTGGAACGGAACGCAGGCCGAGCTTGAGGATCTGCTGGCGCCGCTGACAGCACTCGGCCCGGCCTCGTCATCGATCGAGAAGACGACCTATGCCGAGGCCTGGCACCCCGACGGCTGCACGATCGGCCCGGGCGGCTCGCTGACCTGCAAACCAGCGGTCCTCTACCCGAACTACCAGCGCTCCGACTTCTTCACCGAGCCGATGCCGGCCGCCGGGATCGACGAGCTGATCGCCCAGGTCGAGAACTGGCCGGGAGGCCCCGGGTCGGATGAGGGCGGGGTCCAGATTGAGGCACTAGGGCCCGGCAGCAAGTCAAACGCGGTCGCTCCGGGTGCAACCGCGTTCGTCCACCGCAGCACGCTCTACCACACCGTCTACCTCAACTTCTGGGGCGAGCCCGCTTCGGAGGCTGCCAACGTCGCCTGGGCGGACGACATTTACGCGGCGATGCGGCCATACGCGTCCGGGCAGGCCTACCAGAACTACATCGACGCCGGTTTGGAGTCGTGGCGCAGCGCGTATTACGGCAGCAACTGGAAGCGTTTGCAGCGGGTTAAGCGCGCCTACGACCCGCAGAATCTGCTGAGCTTCGCGCAGGGCATCACACCCGGCAGATAAGGTTCCCCCGGTGTCAACACTCGAAGCGATCGTCCTCGGCATTGTCCAAGGGCTGACCGAGTTCCTCCCGATCTCCAGCACCGGCCACATTCTTTACGTGCCCGCGCTTGCCGGTTGGCCCGACCCGGGCGCAGCTTTCAGCGCCGTCATCCAGCTCGGCACGATGGCCGCCGTGCTCGTCTACTTTCGCGCCGAACTCTGGCGGATGGCGGTCGCCTTCCTCAAGTCGTTCACCGGCGACCACCCGCTCTGGCGCAGCGCGGATACCGACGGCAGGCTCGGCTGGTACATCGTGCTCGGCACGATCCCGATCTCGATCGTCGGGCTCGTCTTCAAAGATCAGATCGAGAACAACGTCCGCACGATCTCGCTGGTCGCGACGGTGATGATCCTTTTCAGCTTCGTGCTGATGGCCGCCGACCTGCGCGGAGCCCAGAACCGCGACGTCAAGGAGCTGACGCTGCGCGACGGGATCATCATCGGCCTCTTCCAGGCTCTCGCCCTGATCCCCGGCGTCAGCCGCTCTGGCTCGACGATCTCGGGCGGACTCTTCCTCGGCTTGGACCGAGAGTCCGCTACCCGCTACTCGTTCCTGCTTTCGGTCCCGGCGGTGGTCCTCTCCGGCATCTTCGAGCTGCGCAACATCGGCGACTCAACCGGCGCCTCGGTCGGCTTCGGGCCTACCGCGATCGCAACCGTTCTGGCCTTCGTCACCGGCTACGCCGCGATCGCCTTCCTGCTGCGCTTCGTGAGGACGCACAACTTCAGCGTCTTCGTCGTCTACCGCGTTGCGGTCGGCGTGCTGATGCTGGTGCTGGTCGCGGCCGGCGCCGTCAGCTAAGCGTGCGCTCAAGCCGATAGGCGAGCGCCTCAAGCTGAAGCTGGTCGTCGGGGAAGATCGAAAGCGAAGCGCGCGTCTCGTCAATCAGCGAAATCGCCTCGCGCAGGCGGTGCGAGCTGAGCCCGTCGGCGTCCTTCTCCAGTTCGGCGCGGCGGTCAACGGCGTAGATCAGTTCGGGCGCGCCGTCAACGATGCAGGCAAGGTCGCGGTACCAGAGGCCGGCCAGCCGCAGGCCCTCGTCAAGCGCGGCCGTTCTCACCCGTCGCCAGACGCGGTGGGCATCTGCCTTGGCGTCCTTCTCGTACTTGTTGCGCTCGCGCTTTGGCAGCGTCTCGGCTTCGACCGCTGCCGCCTCGTTCAGCTCGTCCTCGGTCTTCGCCGCGAGCTGCTGCGCGTGGCCGATCAGCTTTGTCCACGGCTGCTCGGCGAGCCGGTGGTGGCGGGCGCAGCGGGCGAAGCGCTCGGCGTTGGCGCGCTGCTGGGCGCCGTCGCCGACGGCCATCGCGAGCGCCCGGTTGGCGTCGCCAAGCGCCAGCCGCGCGCAGGCCTGCGCCTGCTCGGGCCCGATCCCGCGGGCGCCGAGCTGCTGCTCGAGCTGCTCTTCGGTGGGCGCGTCGAAGCGGACCGCCAGGCAGCGCGAGACGATCGTCGGCAGCTCCTGCTCGGGGCGGTCGGTCAGCAGCACTATGTGTACATAGGAAGCTGGTTCCTCAAGCGTCTTCAGCATCCGGTTGGCGGCCTGGGCGTTCATCGTGTCGGCGCCCTCGATCACGAAGACGCGCTTGGTTGCTTCGAACGGCGTGCGCGCGGCGGCGGCCACGACCGGCTCGTCGATGTCCTCTTTGCGCATCTCGCTCGCTCCGCTGGCACGCACCCAAGTCAGGTCGGGGTGCGACTCGCGCTCGGCGCGGTCGCGCACGCCCTCCGGGTTGCTCGCGCCCTGTGCCAGCAGTTCGGCCGCGAAGGCTCGCGCCGCCGCCGCCTTGCCGGCGCCGGGAGGGCCGTGGAAGAGGTAGGCGTGCGACGGGTTGCCGCCGGGAGCGAGCGCCGCACCAAGCACGGCCTGCGCGTGCGGGTGGCGTTCGATCGCGGCGAGCGTGGTCATTGGCTGATCGTACGGGTACGCTCGGCTCGTTGATGGCTGGACGACTGATCACAATCGAAGGGCTCGACGGAGCCGGCAAGTCGACGCTGGTCGCGGGCCTCGTCGCCGAGCTTGAGGCGCGCTCGCTGCCGGTCGCGGCGCTGCGCGAGCCGGGCGGCGTGGAGCTGGCCGAGCGGCTTCGCGAGATCGTCAAGGACCCGCTTCTTCAGGTCAACTCGCGCGCCGAGGCGCTGATCTACGCCGCCGCCCGCGCCCAGCTCGTGAGCGAACTCGTTGAACCTCTGCTTGAAGCGGGCAACTATGTGCTGCTGGACCGTTACATAGATTCCTCGCTCGCCTA
>WLNX01000074.1 GCA_009699565.1 Actinomycetota bacterium
AGTCGGAATGGGACCCGTTGATCCGGCCGTCTCCAGTGTTCAGTGGGACTCGCTCGAGGCCTTGGAAGCAGAGTTTGAGCGGGTCGGCCCGAACAAGGTTGCTGCCGTGTTCGCGGAGCCGGTCATCGGCGCCGGCGGCGTGCACCGCGTGCCTCCCGGTTACCTTCAGGGACTCGCCGAGCTTTGCACCAGGCACGGCGCCCTGTTCATCGCCGACTGCGTGATCGCAGCCTTTGGACGCCTTGGTACCTGGTGGGGAGTCGACCGCTTTGACCTCAAGCCCGACATGATCACCTTCGCCAAGGGCATCACCAGCGGTTACCTCCCGCTGGGCGGAGTCGTCATCAGCGGCAGGATCGCCGAGCCTTTCTGGACCGGCGACGGCATCTGGTTCCGCCACGGGCAGACCTACTCCGGTCATCCGACCTGCTGCGCCGCCGCGCTCGCCAATCTCGACATCATCGAAAACGAGGGCCTGCTGGAGCGCGGGCGCGAACTCGAAGACGAGATCTCGACCGCGCTGAAGCCACTTGCATCATCCGAGCTGGTTTCCGATGCCCGGGCGGGGATTGGGGCGCTCGGAGCGCTGGCTTTTGAGCCCGAGCTTCTCGCCGCGCACCCCGACGTCCCGCTGCGGATGTTTGCCGCAGCGAGACAGCAAGGCGTCCTCGTACGGCCGCTCGGAGACGGCGTTGCGCTGTCTCCTTCGCTGGTGACCACTGCCGACGATCTCGCCGCCGCCTCGGTCGGCCTTGCCGATGCGCTGGCCTCGGTCTCCGAGTCGCTCTGAGCCCCTGACCGATCGCTTTCATTGGCTGCGCTCTCCGGCTGCGGCAATAGACTAATTTGCCTAGCGATGATTGAGTACTTGGCCTAGATGGCGCGGCGCCGCCTCCATGGTCTCCAGCGAGTGCTGGGGGTCAATGCGCTCTTCTCAACTGCCTACGGAAACGTCGGCTCGTCGATCTATTACGCACTCGGCCTTGTCGCCTCATTTGCGCTCGGTCTTACTCCGATCGTCTTTGTCATCGCGGGATTTATCTTCTTCCTGACGGCCAGCAGTTACGCGGAAGCGACCGCGATGTATCCGGAGGCCGGCGGTTCGTCCAGCTTTGCCCGCAGGGCATTCAACGAGTTCTGGTCCTTCTTTGCGGCCTGGGGCCAGATGCTGAACTACACGATCACGATCGCCATTTCGGCCTTCTTCGTCCCGCATTACATAGGCGGTCTGTTTTGGGAGCCGCTGCGCACGGCGCCGGCCGACATCATCTTCGGCATCGGCGTGGTGATCGTACTGGCGGGGGTGAATGTCTTCGGCGCCAAAGAGTCGACCGGCGTCAACGTGACGCTCGCAGTCGTCGACTTCGCGACCCAGCTCCTGCTGGTGCTGATCGGCGGCATTCTCGTCTTCTCCCCCGAAGTGCTGGTTAACAACATCGAGTGGGGAGTGGCCCCAACTTGGAAGGACTTCCTGATCGCAATTCCGGTCGCAATGATCGCCTACACCGGCATCGAGACGATCTCAAACATGGCCGAGGAGGCCAAGGACGAGGCCGAAACAATTCCCAAGGCAATAAACCGGGTTGTCATCGCGGTCTTTGCGATCTACGCAGCGCTGCCCGCGGTCGCTCTCTCCGCCCTTCCCGTCGTCAAGCAGCCCGACGGCAGTTACCAGACGCTGCTGGGCGTATCGAGCGAGGAAGGCGGCTACGCGGGCGACCCGGTGCTCGGCGTCGTGAAGCAGATCAACCTGGGGATCTTCCAGGGACCAGCCGAGATCTACGTGGGCCTGCTCGCTGCGACGATTCTGTTCATTGCCACGAACGCAGGCATCATCGGCGTGTCGAGGCTTGTCTACTCGATGGGCGTCCACAGGCAGCTCCCTGACAAGCTGCGTGAGCTCCATCCGCGCTTCGGCACGCCGTGGGTTGGGATCATCATCTTCAGCGCCGTTGCCTGTTTGGCGATAACCACCGGGCAGGCTGACTTCCTAGGCAACCTTTACGCCTTCGGCGCGATGCTCAGCTTCACGATCGCCCACGTGTCGGTCATCAAGCTGCGCTTCAGATACCCGAACTTCCCGAGACCGTACGAAGGTCCAATGAACCTGATGATCGGCGGAGTGAATATTCCGATCTTCGCCGTGCTCGGTGCGATCGGCACCGGCCTGGCGTTCGTCGTCGTCACCGTGCTCCACCTGGATGTCGCGATTGCTGGCCTCGGCTGGTTGGCGGTTGGCTGCGTCGTCTATCCGCTGTATCGCCGCAGCCAGGGCCTGAGCTTGACCGAAACGGTCTCGGTGGAGATCAAGAAGCAGGTAACGGCTGGCGAAGCGGCCTACGAGTCGGTCCTAGTCGCGCTTGAGCCTCCGAAGTACTCGCCTGCAGCGGTCGCCACTGCGGTGAGGCTGGCTGCTCGTCGCCGACGAGGGATTCACATTCTGGTCCCGATTCCGGTTCCGGCCTCCTCACCGATAGACGCCGAGATGCCCGAGCAGGAGCAGCAGGCACAGGCGATGATTGAGCAGGCGCGTCTGCAGGGCGGGCGGCTCGTGACGGGCAGATGGGTGAAGGTTCGTGCCGGACAGGCAGGGGGGACGATCATCGAGGAGGCCCGCGATCTGCGGGCCCGCGCAATCATCCTCGCCCTGCCGCAGCGGCAGGCAGGCAATATCTTCGATCGTGGCATCGAGACCGTCCTGCGCGAACGGCCCTGCCGCGTGATCATCCAGAGCGATCCGGAGAGCATCGATGAGCGATAACACCGGCCGCGACCTCCACGCCGGCTCCACGAAGCTTCTGTCGGCAGTGATGATTCTTGTCGGTGCGGGGCTCGTCATCCGCACACTCGTCCTCGGCGGAGGCCCGTTCGCGATCGGCGTAATCATGGGAGTCCTGTTTGTCGCTGCCGGCTGCGGGCGGCTCTGGGTAGCAAGAAAGGGGATCTGACGATGTCGCCAGGTCGTGAAGACTCAAAGCAGATCTTTGGACGCGAGCTCGGCTCGCCGATGCTTTTCAGCGTCATCTACACGGTCATTGCGAGCGCAATCTACATCTGCCTTGGCGTAGTCGCCGGCTATGCGCTCGGCTTGACCCCGGTCGTCTTCCTGATCGGGGGGCTGATGTTTGTGCTCGCCGCAATGACCTACGTCGAGGGCTCGTCGCTCCATCAGGAGCGCGGCGGATCGACCGTCTTCGCCCGCTTTGCGTTCAACGAACTTTGGAGCTTCATTGCTGGTTGGGCAATTCTGCTCGATTATGTGATCCTGCTCGCGGCCGCGTCGCTTTCGGCCACCAGCTATCTGCAGGCATTCTGGGAGCGGCTCGGGGAAGGCGCCTTCGAAACGGTCTTGATTGTCGGAATCTTGCTCTACGTAGCGGTCCGCAACATCAGAGGCTTCTCGACCCGCCGGTCAAGACGGATTGCGCTGCTCGTCGTCGCGGACATTGTGCTCCAGGTCGCGCTGATAGTCCTTGGTCTCGTTTTCTTGTTTGAGCCCGGCACGCTGACCTCGTCAATCAACTTTGGGACCACACCAACCCTTCAGCACGTAATTGCCGCCCTCGGCATCGCGACCGTCGTCTCCACCGGGTTGGAATCAGCCTCGGGGCTCTCAGGAGAGGTAGGGGTGGGACGTTCGGGACTGCGGCGTTTGGTGACCAGCTCTTCCCTCACCGTGATCATCGTCTACACCGGCATCGCGCTCGTTGCGATCAGCGCACAGCCCGTGATCGGCGGCACGACGCGGCTCTCGACCAAGTTCAAAGACGCGCCGATGCTCGGCATCGCCGACGGCTTCGATCAGCAGTGGCTCTCCCAGGGCAGCAAGTTCGCAATCGCGGCGATTGCCGTAGTTACGTTGATCGCTGCTGCCAACTCGACGATGCTGGGGCTCTCGAGGCTCGCCTATTCGCTTTCCACGCATCGTCAGATTCCGAGCGCGCTCGGTCGCCTGCACCCAACACGCTTCACTCCGTGGGCGCTGATCGTGCTTGCCACGGGCGTCGCAATTGGACTGGCTGTCCCTGGTGACCTCACGCTGCTGCTGAATGTTTACGCATTCGGCGCGCTGCTCGGGCTCACGATTGCCCACGCTTCCGTGGTTCGGCTGCGGATCACCGAGCCGGACCGCCCGCGGCCCTACAGCATGCCGTTCAATCTGCCGATCAGAGGCAAGCTGATTCCGCTTCCCGCGGTTGCGGGAATGGTTCTCAGCGCTCTGATCTGGGTCAGCGTGGTTGTGACGCACGCGTCTGCGCGCTGGGTCGGGGTCGGCTGGATGGCGGCCGGTTTGCTGCTGTACCTCGTCTACAGGCTCTCGAGCGGAAAGTCGCTGACCCGTCGGGTGACGGTTCCGCGTGAGGCGCTGCGCGGCGAACACACAGAGGTAGAGTTCGGCGCGCTCCTCGTGCCCGTTACAGGCAGCGCTCTCGACGACGACATCATGCAGACTGCAGGCCGGCTTGCCGCAGAGGCCGGGGAGGAGGAGGGTTTCGACGGTGAATCGCGGATCGAGGCGATCTGGGTTACAGAAGTCCCGATGGCGCTCCCGATCGATGCGCGCCTGCCAGCTGACGAGGGACAGCGCGCGAAGGCGGCCCTCTCCCGCGCGAAGGCCGTCGGCGAGGAATACGACAACGTTCAGGTCGACACCTCGAGAGTCCGGGGAAGGCGGGCGGGTCAGACAATCATTGCCGAGGCAAAGCGGCGTGGGGTTCAGGCAATCGTGCTCGCGGCCGAGGAGCCGACGAGGATCGGCGGCGGAGTGAGGTTTGGGGGTGGGTCCTCCAGCGACCTCGTCATCGGTCACACCGCGCGCTACGTGCTGGAGAACGCCGACTGCTCGGTGATTGTGACGGCGCCGTCAAGCGGTGACCGGCCCGTCTCTGCAGGAGATCTGCCGGAGGGGCAGCCGGAACCTTCTTAGCGATAGGATCGAAAGCGATGTCTTTCGTCCTCATTGTCGGTTCGGGCCGCGTAGGTTCAACCGTCGCCCGGAACCTTCTCGCCGCCGGCCATCAGGTCTCTGTGCTGGATGAAGACCCGCTCTCTCACGAGCGCCTCGATGCCGGTCAGGAGAAGACGTGGGAGGCCGCAGGCGGGCGCTTCACGATCGGGCAGGCAATTGAGCGCGACGCCCTTGTTGAGGCCGGCATCGAACAGGCTGACGTCTTTATTGCCTCCACCAACGGTGACAACACAAACCTGACGATTGCGCAAATCGCCCAGCGGATGTTCAACGTCCCTCGAGTAATCGCCCGCGTGATGGACCCGGCCCGTGCCGAGTGGTACGCGGCGCAGGGGATGGAGACGGTCTGCCCGACGAGCTTCGCCGTTGACATGTTCGAGCAGGCACTTGGGATGCCGGGTGGTGACCGCTGATGTATGCGGTGGTGATCGGCGGAGGCAAGGTAGGGCTCAACCTCACGCGCGAGCTGCTGGCCAAGGGGACCGAGGTAACGCTGATCGAGTCCCACCGCGACCGCTACCTGAAGATGGACGCCGAGCTCGGCTATGTAGTTCAGTACGGCGACGGCACTGAGCTCTGGGTGCTTGAGCGCGCCGGCATCCAGCGTGCCGATCTGGTCGTTGCGGTGACCGGCGACGATGAGGACAACATCCTCATCTGCCAGATCGCTCGCGACAAGTATCAGGTTGACCGCTTCATCTCGCGCGTGAACAACCCGCGCAATCGCCAGTACTTCGAACTCCTTGACATCCGCCCGGCATTTTCCGCTACGGATCTGATCCTGCGACTGATTGAACACGAGGTCCCCGACTACGGACTGGTCCACCTGCTCGACCTTCCCGGGGAGCAGCTTGAGGTGATTGAGATTGTTGTTCGCGAAGGCTGCAAGGCGGCCGGACTCAGCGTCGGTGAGCTGACAATGCCCGAGGGCAGCATCGTCATCTCAATTCTTAGAGACCGCGCCGGCTTCGTGCCAAAGGCCGATACGGTGATCGAAGCTGGAGACGAAGTGCTCGTCTGCCTCGATCCCGGTCTCGAGGGCGAAGTTACCGCGCTCTTCGACGCGACCTAGGAAGCCTCCAGCGCCTATACTTTGCGGCGCATTGCGGGATGGTGTAATGGCAGCACGCCTGGTTCTGGTCCAGGAAATTGGGGTTCGAATCCCTGTCCCGCAGTATCAGGAAGGAAAGCTTTGCGGGAACCCTTCAGCGACCAGCGCGGCGCCGGCTGCAGGCCGCGCAGCAACGGCGTTGTAGTGGCGGGCGAGGACTGCGTCGTCCGACCACCGTGAGCCCGGAGCGAACTCTTCTCCCCAGCCGGTGAGCATCGCGAGGAAGCCGTCAGCGACGGTGAACCGGCCGCCAAGCAGAAACGGACCGTCCCCGATCTCTGAGGCAAGGACATCTGCAACCCGGGCAAGGCCCGCTTCCGAGGCCTCTTGAACCGCCGTTTTGCCATCGGAACTGGTCGTGTACTGCTCCGGGTAGTACCAGCGCAGAAACGCAGCCTGTGCGGTGTTTGTGAGCAGCATGAGCCAGCGGATCGTCGTTGCCCATTCAGCGCTCCCGTGCGCTGGCATGAGGTCGGCCTCAGGGTATTTGGAGGCGATGTAGAGACAGCACGCGGCTGCCTCGGTCAGCACGTGGGTGTCATCGACAAGCGTCGGGACCGTGCCCATCGGGTTGAGTTCGTCGTATCCCGGCGGCGAGACGTTCAACCCGGCATCGTCGCGTTCCACCTCAATCGACTCGTATGAGGCTCCGGCCTCGTCAAGTGCGATACGAGCGGCCGTTGCCGAACTGCCGGGCATTGTGTAGAGAGAGATCATGGGAGCCACGCTACCACCGCCTCAGGCGCGGGTAGTCTCGTCGAATGAGCAACTCGTCGCTGAAAGAACTCTGGGACCGCGGACAGCGCGGGTGGCCGGCATCAGCGCCGATCGCGCAGTTCCCAAACGCTCCGCTGTTGACAGCGATTGCGGCTTGGATTGTCGGCCAATTCTCCAGCGGTTCGCTCAACGACGCTGCGTCCGCTGTCTTCTACGTCGCTCTCGCGTGCTTTGCCTGGTGGGAGGTGACCGACGGCGTAAACCGCTTCCGGCGCTTCGCCGGAGGAGCAGTGCTGCTCTTCGTGGTTGTCTCTCTGGCCGGCAAGCTGGGGGGCTGAGCCGGGTCCGGGTGGTTACGAGGCGATCGGCTCGAAGCCGCCCGCTTTGTAGGTGAGTCCGGGGAGCTCTGCGCCCATCTGGTCGGAGAGCCACCGGGAGACGCCGAAAAGTTCTTCGAGCTTCACGCCGGTGTGGACGCCCATGCCCTCGAGAAGGTAGACGAGATCCTCGGTGGCGATGTTGCCAGTGGCGTTTGGCGTGAAGGGGCATCCGCCGAGCCCGCCGGTGGAGGAATCCAGGATCGTCGCGCCAGATTCGACGGCCGCCACCGCGTTGGCGTAGCCGGTATTTCGCGTGTTGTGGAAGTGCGCCCCAACGGCGACTCCAAGCTCGACTGCACCGCCGACCAGTTCGCGCACCTGCGTCGGCACGCCAACGCCGATCGTGTCGGCGAGGATCAGTTCGCCAACGCCGCCATCGGCGAGCCTGCGGGCAACGGAGAGGACGTCATCGGCTGCAATCGCTCCGTCGTAGGGGCAGCCGAAAGCAACCGAGAGCGTGACCGCGAAAGCAACCCCGTCGCCGCTCGCGCGGGCGGCCAGTTCAAACGCGGTCTCAATCGCTGCTTCCACGGTGGAGCCTTGGTTCTTCTCGGCGAAGGTTTCGCTCATCGGGACGACGTACTGGACGAGATCGACGTCGCACGCGACGGCCCGTTCGTACCCCTTCGTGTTCAGCGCGAGGCCTGCGTACTCGACTCCGTCCCTGCGGACAATCAGCTCCATCACCTCCTCGGCCCCCGCCATCTGCGGAACGCGGGACGGGTTGACGAAGCTGACAGCCTCGATGCGGCCGACTCCGGCTGCGCTGAGCCGATCGACGTAAGACGCGCGCACTCCAGGGGAGAGCGTCCGATCTGCATTCTGGAGGCCGTCGCGCGGCCCAACGTCGCAGATGAGGATTGAGTCCGAGGTCATTTCGCTCCCGTCACTTTAGTTGGCGTCCGCCGACCGGGGCCAGCTCGCGATCTCCGACGCCGCGGAGGACATGGAGGTCGATCGCTCCTGGCGGAAAGACATCAATTGA
Organism: Actinomycetota bacterium; assembly: GCA_009699565.1. Lineage (GTDB taxonomy): Bacteria > Actinomycetota > Thermoleophilia > Solirubrobacterales > Solirubrobacteraceae > F1-60-MAGs163. The sequence goes on from WLNX01000074.1 coordinate 8,163, forward strand.
GTACTGGACGGCTTCACCGTCGGTCACGTGAATCGTCTCGGTTATCTCGA
>WLNX01000075.1 GCA_009699565.1 Actinomycetota bacterium
ATGGTCAAGATCGAGGTTGACGGCAACGTGCTGACGGTCGATCAGGGCATCCGCCCCGACACCAACCTGGAGACGCTGAGCGCGCTGAAGCCGGTATTCCGGCCTGACGGCAAGGTGACGGCTGCAAACGCCTCGCAGATCTCCGACGGCGCAGCAGCAGTGCTGCTGATGTCGGCGGACAAGGCCAAGGAGCTGGGCCTGACACCTCGCGCGATCATCGTTGACGAGACCAGCGTTGGCTGCGACCCGGTGAAGATGCTTGAGGGACCGATTCCGGCTACCACCAAGATTCTCGAGCGCAACAACATGACGATCGACGACATTGACTTCTTCGAGGTCAATGAAGCGTTCGCTCCCGTCGTGGCCGCCTGGGCGCGCGAGCACAACCCGGACATGGACCGCGTGAATGCGCGCGGCGGAGCGATGGCGCTCGGCCACCCGCTCGGATCAACTGGTGCCCGCCTGCTGACGACGCTGCTTCATGAGCTTGAGGACGAGGACAAGGAGTACGGCCTCGTCACGATGTGTTGCGGCGGCGGAATCGGCACCGGCACGCTGATCAAGCGCGTCTAGAACTCAGGGTCTGCTTCAGCGCCGCTCGCGCGCAGCGCGGCGGCGATCGGTTCGGAGATTGGGGTTGCCTTGTCGGCGGCGTAGTTGTAGCCGACAAGCGCACCCCAGCCTTCGGCCAGCGTGCGGCCGTCTGTTTCCGAGGTCATCAGGAACTCGGTGCGGAAGCTGGAGCGCTTCAGCGCGCGCGGCCTGATGAAGGTTCGGATCTCTTCGTCGAAGAGGGCTGGCGAGCGGTAGTTGATGTGCGCCTCGGCGAAGATCAGTCCGACCTCGTCCTCAGGTGTAACCGGGCTGTGGCTGGCGACAAGCGACTGGATGTAGGCGATCCGCGCGCTTTCGAAGAAGCCGAGGAAGGCGACATTGTTGAGGTGGCGCATCGCGTCGAGATCGCCGAAGCGGACGCGGTCCACGTAAGAGAAGGGCCAGCCTTCCCGCTCCAATGTCAGCCCCATCTGAAGCCGGTCTTCGAAACAGCCACCGGGAGTGGGCTCACGGGCAGGCCCGGCTCCGGATTCGGTTCGTTGTAGCCGGTCGGCGCAACGTCGTTCGGTCCGTCCGGATGGAAGCAGGAGGCGAGGTACTGAATCTGCCCGCGGCCTTCGCCGAGCTCAAACTGGCCGCCACCGTACATCGCGATCCCGCGCTCGGCACAGGTGTCATAGGCGTGGAAGAGCTCACTCAGAGGCCCGAACCGCGAAGGCTTGATGTTGACCATCGTCGGCTGAAACGGCAGCGCGTCGATGTCTGCAACCGAATGGATGTTGGCGTCCCATGTGACGCGGTCATGCACGGCGGCAAGCACCTCGCTGATCTCGGCCGTCAGCTTCGGGTCTTCGATCCATGTGCCGGGCAGGCCGTTGACTACGCGGGTATAGAACTCGGGGTCCGCCGGCGTGTCGACCGTCGTGCCCTCGTAAAGGCCCTTGAAGTCGAGCACCTGGACGGCGCCACTTGCCGCCAAGGCGGCGATCGTTGCCGCGTCCCAGTCCGGGGTCGGGTCGAGCTTGAAGTGGAGATCGGGGTAGTTGGCCAGGCGTGCTTCGAGCGGCGCGGTGATCTGCGGCGGCTCTCCGAGCCTCAGCGAGCAAACGAACCGCACCGGCCGCGGCGTCATCTCAAGGACATCGTGGAGCGCCTGCCCGGCCTGCTGAAGCGCCAAGTCCAGCGCTGCCGATTCGTACGCCCATACGCGGTAGTTCAAAGAGGCTTCGCGCTGGGCGGGCTCCGGGAACAGGTTGGTCCGCTCGATCAGCTCGCAGAAAGAGCCGAGCGTCCAGTCGCCCGCCAGTGGCAGTACCGGCCCGGCCTGCTGAAGAATCACCTGGTCCTCGGTGTCGTAGGCGACGTCCTCGCCAACCCCCGTGTGGCCTGCTCCCTTGAGGACGATCGTCGTCGTGTGGCGAAGAAAGCCGGAGGAGACATCTGCCTCGCGGGCCTCCAGCTCGTAGCTGTCGATCGTCAGCGGCAGGTCCTGCAGCCGGTCGAAGGTCGCCACGGCGGTTATTCGCCTTCCGGGGACTGGTCGTCCAGCCGCGCGATCAATTCATCAAGCTTGATCTCCTCAAGGCCTTGGCTTACTGCTTCAAGTTCACCGGCGCAGTATTCGACCAGCGTGCGCCCCTCCTTGACGAGATCCAAGGTCTCGCGCAGGCCGGCCTCGCCGGAGTCGAGCCGCCGGATGATCTCCTCAAGGCGGGCGGTTGCAAGTTCGTAGCTCTGCTCGGGTTCAGTCATCGTCTTCGGTGATCTTCGCAGCAACGTCCCCGTCGGCGAACCTCAGCCGGACCTTGCCCTCGCTGCGGGCCTGAGCCGCACTCGTGACGACGGCGCCCGCGTCGGTCTCCACCATCGCAAAGCCGCGTTCGATCATCCGCGCCGGATCGTGTGCCGCCAGCGCGCTGGAGAGGCCCTCGAGCGAGCGGGTGCGGGTCAGCGTTTCGGCTCCGGCGCCTGCCTCCGCCTTGCGGCGGAGGACCTCGGCAACGGTTCGCGTCCGCTCGCGCTCAAGGATCAGCCGCCGCTGCCCCGCGGCGCGAACTTCTCGCGCGCCCTGGTGGAGATCTTTGCGCTGGCTGGCGATGTGGGCGCCAGGGACGCGCGCGAGGGCCGCCAGCGCCCGCGCCCGGCCGACTACGGCGCTCTGGGCGTGGCGCACAAGCGTCGAGGTGGCTGCGCGCAGCGCCTCCCTCTCGGCGGTGACGTCGATCGGGACAGCCGCCTCGGCCGCGTGGGTCGGGGTCGAGCAGCTCTCCGCCGAGACATCGTCAATCAGCGTGTGGTCGGTGTGGTGACCGACGCTGGAAATCACCGGTACGCGCAGCATCGCAACGGTGCGGCAGAGAGTCTCGTCGCAGAAGGCGAAGAGGTCTGCCAGAGAGCCGCCGCCGCGCGCCACGATGATCGTCTCCACCTGCTCAATCCCCGCCAGATCGACGAGCGCCTCGGTGATCGCACCGGCGGCTCTGCGGTCCTGGACCGGCGCGAAGCCCCAGATGATTGTCCCTGCCCAGCCGCGCCGCTTGAGGCCGGCGAGCACGTCGTCGCGGGCCTTGCCCGTCTCGCTCGTGACGACCCCGATCGTCTGCGGAAGCTGCGGCCGCTCAAGCAGTTTCTGCGGCTCGAACAGGCCCTCTGCCCGCAGTTGCTGCCTGAGCGCTTCGAGCTTCGCCAGCAGATCTCCCTCGCCGGCGACGCGCAGCGCGGTCACGTCAAACGAGAACGAAGGCGACGAGGTCTTGCTTCCCGGGTAGTAGTCGGGGCCGCCGGCGACGACGATCTGTGCTCCTTCGGCGATCGCCTGCGCCGAATCTCCCAGCGCGTCGAATTTGTCGAGCCACATCGAGCACGGCACGGCGCCTCTTGCGTCACGCAGTTCAAAGTAGACGCGGAACTTGCTGCGCCGCAGGTTCCAGAGTTCGCCGAAGAGCTGGAGCCTTGCGCGGCCGCGCAATTCGTCGCGCAGCATCTCGGCGTAGGCGCCGACTGCGAACGGACCTTTCAGTCCGCTCCCTTCAATTCCCGCGGGCGGCTGGGGGCTTTCTTCCACGGCCCCGGCCCGGTCAGCGGCGCTTCGGGTCGCTGACGCTGGCGAGCGGCGCCAGCCCTTCACTCTGGTGGCCGCGGATCTCGCCGTCGTGGCCGAGTGCGTCGAGCCTGGCGATCTCGCGTTCACCTTCAAGGCGTGCGGGGTGTCCAGCCGGGAGATCCGCGATCAGGCGCCGGATGCGGTTGCGAAGCTGGAGCGAGAAGTGGGGGGTCGAGGCGTGGATCAGTTGGCGGACGTCATCGACGCTCACGTCGAGTGCCTGATGGTTGACCGATTGCGGGGTTTGGGATTCGCTCATTGGGTTGCTGCACTCCTTGTGACGGGCGCTATCTCAAGCAGGCTATCGACCGTCGCTTGGGAAAGGTCGCTGACGGCAGCGGTGTCGCCAATGATCCAGCCGTGGTTGTAAACGCCGCGGACCGGGTCGGACGAGTACCCGGGGCGAATGTCGCGCAGATAATTGCGCAGGTCGCTGGGTAGCTGGCCGCCCTGTCCGACCAGCAGCAGCGGCCCGTAGCTGCCGCTGGCGGAGAGTGGCGCCGCGGCGCCAGCAACCGCTCCGTTGGATGGGTTCGCGAAGACCATTCCGTGGCCCGGGTCGATTACTCCCCAGCCAAACCCGCTGTCGCTGAATCGGGCGAATGCGATCGCGTTGGCGCTCGGCGTGCGCGAGCCGATCCGAGTGACGGCCCCAAGCTTGCCGAGCTGACCAACTACCGCTTCGGAGATCGCGGTGCTCGGTCCAAGGACGTAGATCTTTGGCTTGCCGTGAGCCTTGATTGCGGCAGTCGTCGCAGCAGGGAGGCTGTTCCGCTGCGAAAAGAGCACTGCGTCCCCTGATTTCGCGGCCCAGGCTGCGGCGGGCATCGCCATCGCCGCCTGCTCCCCTGACGCGACGACGACCGAGCTGCTCCAGCGGCCGGCGATGCGGGCGTGGTAGGCGTCTATGTTCGCGGCCAGCGTGTAGGGGTCGTCGCCTGCGATCGGCTGCGTCTTGAGGGTTGTCAGGGCGGCGGCATTGCCGAGCCGAATCACCTGCGGGCCGTTCTCGCCGGCCCCGGTTGGCGAGAGCTCGCTCAGGGCCGACTGCGTAACTGCGGGAAGTTTCCCCCCGCTGCTCAGCAGCATCGGCGCATGGAGCGGGGCTGCCATCAGCGATGCGCCCGCAATCGCCGACTGCCAGTCGCCGCTGTCGGCGAGGACGACGGCTAGTGGTCGCTGGTTCCGCTTCCTTGCGGGGTAGACAGCCCGGGCTGCGCCCGCTGCGACGGCTTCAGGCGAGTCAGCCCAAATACGGGTTGTGTTCTTTGTGGCGGCGGTCGGAATCCCGGGGGCGCTGGCGGCAGACGAGCCTGTAGACGAGTCGGCGGCTGAGCCATCACCTGCTCGGCCGCATGAGGCCAGTGCCAGCAGCGAAGCGCCGCAGGCAGCGACCAGAGCGAACCTGCCTATCGCGGACTGCTGCATGGCTGCGAGCCTAGCGCCAGCCGCCTTCAGCCACAGTCGCCTGCTCAGTCCGGGATCAGGCCTTCGCCGGTGAACTCCTGGCCGGCCTCTTCGAAGCTGAGGTCGTCCGGAGGGAGGATCACATCCGAGACCGAGAGATCGTCGTCGTGAAGGGGTGTTCCCTTGCTGCGAACAAGCGCCAGCAGCTCGTTGAAGTTGTGGTGGAACGCGTCGCGATCGCCGGCATCAACGGCAGCTACTGCCGCGTTGTCCAGTTCGTTGACGCGAGCCAGAACCTCGTCGTCGAGGCGGTACTGATTCTCGGCTGAGATGCGGACGATCATTTGCCTGCCTCCTCTTCGAGCTCGGGAGCTGCCTCTCCCGAGTTGATCTCGGCTTTCATGCGGGCGAGGTCGTCATCGACCGCGCTGGTGCTGGACAGCTCCGCCAACTGGCGGTCAATGTCGTCATTTCCGCTGCCCAGGGCGGTGAGGTCTTCAAAGGTGCCTGCGGCTTCAAGCTCTTCGACGGCCGCCGCTCTGGCCTGCATGTCTTCGGTCTTGTCGACGGCGCGTTGCATCGCAAGGCCCACATCGGCCATCTCCTCGCCGACACCGGTAGCCGCCTCCGAGATGCGGACCTGTGCTTCCGCCGCGGAGTACTGAGCCTTGATCGTCTCTTTCTTGGTGCGGAAGGCTTCGATCTTGGCTCGCAGCTTTGCTTCCGAGTCGGTCAGCTTCTGCTGCTGCCCTTCGAGCTCGATGATCTGCGTGTCAAATGACTGCAGCTCTGTCTGCGCGACGTTCTTGCGCTCCAAAGCCTCGCGCGCGAGCTCCTCGTTGCCCTGTGCCAGCGCCTGGCGGGCCTGGGTGTCGAGCTTTACGACCGACTGCTCAAGCTTGTCGGACTGGAGCTGGAGGCGCTTCTTGGCCGTCACTACGTCGGCAATCCCCTGCTTGACCTTCTGCAGCGACTCGAGCTGCTTCTGGTAGCTGTAATCGAGCGTTTCAGCCGGGTCCTCGGCCTTGTCCAGAACCTTTGAAACCTTCGCTTTGATGACTGTCGACATCCGTCCACCGAGACCGGCCATGATGCTCCTTAAGGTCGTACTGACAAGATTCATCCCAAGCCTAGCGGGAGCGCCTTGATAACCTGCCGGAAGGCCGAGTTCTCCACCAACAAGGGTGGAGGAGTGGGGGACCCAACGAAGACCACGGTCTTCAGGGGCGAATAGCGGGCATTGTCGCCTGCTTAGCGCAAATACAGCGCGAGCCCGTCAGCTCACCTCGCAGGCCTCGTTGCAGAGATTGCCAATGAACAGATACCGAAATAGCCTCCGCGGCCGCATGCGCTCGCGTCTCTCACTCCTTGCCCTCGTGGTCGTTCTCCCGGCCGTCCTTTGGGCCCTGCTCCCGCTCGGGTCACTTGCCGCGACGCGCGATCAGCAGCTCAGCAGGCTCAACGACAAGATCGCTACGACCCAGAGCAAGGTCGACAAGAAGAAGGGGACGGAGAGCGTCCTCACCACGCAGGTTCAGGCCTGGCAGTCGAAGATCAACAAGATTCAGGGCCGGATTGACACGCTTCAGAGTCGTCAGGATCGGATTCAGCAGGGCCTCGATCGCGAGCAGGCTTCGCTCGATCGCATTCAGCGGGATCTGCGCAAGCAGCGCCGCCGCCAGGTGCAGCTCAAAGCACGCCTGGCCGAAGGGCGCCGCGTGCTCTCCCAGCGCCTGTTCGAGCTCTACCGTGCAGATGCCCCGACCCTGATCACGGTTGTACTTGACTCGAAGGGTTTTGCGGAACTGCTCGAGAGGGGCGAATTCCTCAAGCGGATCGGCGACCAGGACCAGCGCGTGATCACGCTCGTGCGCACTGCCCGAGTTGAAGCCACGCTTAACGCCAACCGCCTGGGCAAGCTCGAGAAGCGCCAAGGCGCTATCACCGCAAGCATCAAGAAGAAGCGCGACGCAGTGGCTTCAATCAAGGGCCAGCTTGTTTCCACCCGCAGCGGCTTCGATGAGACAAAGCAGCGCAAGGCCAACGTGCTCGCAAACGTCAAGGCCGATCGTCGCCAGCTTGAGGGCGCGCTGTCAAAGATGAGGGAGACTCAGGCCCGAATCGAAGGCATCCTCAACGGAGGGCCGCTCGCCGGGCCGATCCGCCGCGGTTCCGGGTCGATGATCTGGCCTGTCAACGGGCCGATCACCTCCCCATTCTGCGAACGTCGTTCGTGGGAGTCTTGCCACCCGGGAATCGACATCGGCGTCGGTTCGGGCACGCCGATCCGGGCAGCCGACAGCGGCACGGTCGCCGTTGCCTCGATGAACGGCGGCTACGGAAACTTCACCTGCGTTCAACACAGCGCATCGCTTTCGACCTGTTACGCACACCAGTCGCGCTACGCGGTTCACGTTGGCCAGAACGTCAGTAAGGGTCAGGTAATCGGCTATGTCGGCTGCACCGGGCTGTGCTTTGGCGACCACCTCCACTTTGAGGTTCGCGTCAACGGTCAAGTGACCAATCCGCTGAACTACCTCTAGCCTCTCCCGCATGCAGCCGGAGATCGATCTTTTCGGGCTTCCGCTGAAGACCTTCGGCCTGATGTTCGCGTTGGCCTTCCTTGCGGCCGGAGCCGTTGTGCATCGGCGCCTTCTGGAACGCGGGCTGCCGGGCGACTGGTCCTACGAGGCCCTGTTCTCCGCCTTGGCCGGCGGACTGGTAGGCGCGCGGCTCGTTTGGATCATTGAGAACCTCGAGCAGGTGAGGGGAGATGTCCTCGGGAGCATCTTCTCCGGCTCCGGATTGGTCTGGTATGGCGGAGTTCTCGGAGGAACCGTATTCGTCGTCATCTGGGCGAAGTGGCGCGGCACACTCAACGCATCAGCCTTCGACATGGCGGCGGTTCCGCTTGCCCTTGGCAACGCGATCGGCCGAATCGGCTGCCAGCTTGCCGGCGACGGAGATTACGGAAGAGTCTGGGACGGTCCTTGGGCAATGGGCTATCCGAACGGGACGGTGCCAACCGCTCCTGGCGTGACGGTCCACCCGACTCCCGTCTACGAAACCCTTGCGCTGGGTCTGATCGCCTGGCTGCTCTGGAC
>WLNX01000076.1 GCA_009699565.1 Actinomycetota bacterium
GAGCTTGTGCGCCGTCTCCTCGATCGAGCCGACGAGGATCTCCGACATGCCGGCAACAGCGGCGCCGGCGATCGCAAGCGCGATCACCGACTTGCGCGTGCTCCAGGACTCGCTGATGGCCTCTGTGTCGGCCGGCTCCGGGTTGAAGATCCGCCGGTGCGTGCGCAGGGAGAAGATAAGGCCGCCCGCGTAGGCTGCCAGCATCACGGCAGCAACCACGATTGACAGCGTTTCGACGGTCGACCCGTAGTCGACAATCACCGAGTTTGCCTCTGGCAATCCGCCGCCGCTGACGAGCTCGTAGACGGCCGGCATCACGATCGCCGCTATGGCGAGGAGCAGCATCGAGGTTTGGGCGGCGGCGGCCCGGGCACTGAACTTCTGCTCGTCGCGACCCAGCCCGCCGAAGAACATCGACGCGCCCAGCACGAGCAGGATGTTGCCGATGATCGAGCCTGCGATCGAAGCCTTCACAACCTCCTGCAGCCCTGCGTTGAGCGCGATCAGAGCGATGATCAGTTCCGGCGCGTTACCGAACGTGACGTTAAGCAACCCGCCAATCCCTGGCCCGGAGCGCGCCGCCAGTTCCTCCGTTGCACGGCCCATCAGCGCGGCTGTCGGGATCACGCCGAGCGCTGCAGTGACAAAGATGGCCGTTGAACTGGCACCGGTCAGATCGAGGACGACAGCTGCCGGAATAAAGACGACCAGCAGTATTGGCCATCCCGCCGCCGCGAATAGTCGGTGCAGCGCAGTGCGCTCGTCTGTGGGACCGACCGACATTGAGAGCAGAGCATACGCACAGCCAGCGTAAACCTGGCTTTGCGGTCCGATGGGACGCAAACGCGTCACTGGACTGCAACGCCAACTGCGACCGCAGCCGATCGATCGCCGTAGCATCGTCTGCTTGCGCCGAACGCTCCTCATCTGCGTCGCGTCGGCCCTAGCAGCGCTTGCCACAGGCGGCGCGGCAGGTGCGGTCGCCTCACCAATTCTGATCCTGGAACCATCGGGACGTGTCACGCTGCGCGACGATCCGCTGATTCCACCGGCTGACCGCAGCGAACTTCCGCCGTCTCTGGGCCGCTCGGTTGGAGCGACGATGGCAGCAGCCCCAAAGGCAGAGACGGCCTCATCGTCAGATCTCGCAGCAGCAGTCGCGCGCCTGGCCGACAGCGGGGCGATCGACGCTGCGACCAGTTCCACGTACCGCTCTGCGATTAGCAGCGCGAAGAGCGCCGCCCGCAGACTCAGCGGCCGACGCCGGAGCGAGCTGCGCGCCGTGATCGCAAACTTCAACAGGATGTCGCGCGGAGGCCTTGTGACCGCTTCGCGCCTGGCGCCGATGATCGAGACGCTGAAGCGCAACGTGCAGTGGTGGACAAGCGGTTCGCTGCTTAGCTACGGGCAGCGGGTCGGCTTCAAGGGCAGTGAGATCGTCTGGCAGTCGTACCCCGGCCAGGGGCTTCAGATCCAATGGCTTGGAACTTTCGGACACATGAACGCGCTCTGGACCGTCAAGAGTCAGGCGCGCGAGCTGGGAGACCTTGCCGATGAGGTTGACCGACTGTCGGTCAAGCGTGCGGGTGGAGTTGCCTGGGAATACCTGTTCCAGTTTGGCGGCGGTCGCCCACCATGGGTCAGCGGCCTGTCCCAAGGGACTGCGGTTCAGGCGCTGGCACGGGCGTCGGAGCGGCTGGACCGGCCACACCTGCTGAACGTTGCCCGTGATGGACTGGGCGTCTTCCGCACGAGGCCGCCAAGCGGCGTCCGACTCAAGACTGCTCACGGCTACTACTACGCCGCCTACTCTTACGCCCCCGGCCAACGGATTTACAACGCCTTCTACCAATCTTTGATCGGACTCCACGACCTTTCGGCGATCAGCGGCGACAAGATCTCACGCGGCCTGTGGCTGGCGGGACAGCGCGAAGGCCGCTACGAACTCCCCCACTCCGACACCGGATCATGGTCCTATTACCAGCCGGGCGAGCTTTCGCCGATGAACTACCACATCGTTCTGCGCGACTTCATCCGAGGACTCTGCGACCGCATGACCGCCGACCGCCAGCGCGAGACGATCAAGCTGCGCGCAAGGAAGGGACCGGCAGCCGTTCTGGGCGACTTCAAGAGTTGGCCCGACGGCGGCCCCTATTGCGTCATGACGACGAGGTTCAGCAAGTACCTTTACAAGCGCGTTGGTACCTCGCCGCCGTCTCCGGCCCCGCGCTGAACGACCCATCTCACGGCCTCCGTACACTCGGTTGATGGCTGAATCACCGACGACTTGGATTCTGACCGGCTCGACCGGCAACTTCGAAGCGACGCGAGAGCTCGGTTTCAAACTGATCGGCTTTAAGGAACGGCGGCGCAAGCAGGCGCTCTCGATGGAGGTCGGGGACCGGATCATCTTCTACCTGACAAAGGTGATGGCGTTCGGTGGATCGGTGACGATCACCTCGGACCTGTTCGAGGACCGCGACCCGGTCTGGCCGGGCAAGCCAGGCAACCCGGACCCCTACCCGTGGCGCCGCGAAACGGAGCTTGAGTTGGCGCTGCCCGAAGACGAATGGCTTCCGGCGGAGACTGTCAAAGACGACCTTGAGCACATCGCCAAGTGGCCCGCAGACCACTGGAAGCTCGCCTTCCAGGGACAACTTCGGACAATCAGTGACGCAGACGCCGCGCTGCTGATGAAGCGGATGAGGGCGGCGGCCGGCGTCAAAGCGTGAGTAGCGCTGCGCCGGGGCTTCGCGGCGCTTGGGAATCGCTCTACGCCGAACAGAAGCTGGCGGTGGGGGCCGCGTTCGGCCTGCTGCTCTCGATGTTCCTCCCCTGGTACCAGCAGACCGGATTTGTGACCCGGCCAAGCGGCGCAACGACGAAGATCAGCGATTCGCTCAATGCCTTCCAATCCTGGGGCTTCATCGAGGGTTCGATACTGCTGGTTGCGATCGGTGTTGTTGCACTCTGCGCGGCGAGAGCCGACCGCCGTGCGTTCCACCTGCCAGGCGGCGATGGAATCGTGATGATGGCCGCAGGCGGATGGGTGATGTTCCTGATCTTCTACCGCCAGATCGACCGGCCGACCGGCAACGACTCCGGTGTCCTGCGACCGATCGGCAGTCCGGCATGGAGCCCGGTCGGGGTTGACTGGGGGATCTTCGTCGCCTTCCTGCTTGGCGCAGCGATCCTTTATGCAGGGTGGCGCATGCACGCACTACACCGCCCGGAGCCGCTCTTGGACGGCGACGATCCGCACACGCCGGAGGTCGAAGGAGACCCGACCTCGATCGCCAGCCCGCTGCCGCCGGCACCAATCGCGCAGGCCGGCAAGGCTGCCCCTCCGCCGGTGAAGGGGCCGACAGGCGCTCCACCTGCGCCGCTTGAGGGGCAACTTTCGCTCGACGACGAAGCCGACGGCCCGGCCGCCGAGTAGGGCGCAGACAGGATCGGTTGCGCGGCAACCTATTATCAGCAGCCCATGCCAACTACGCCCGATCGCCCAGAAGACGTCAGCTCCGGCCTCAAGGAGGTTGGCTACCTGCCCGACGACGCGACTGCGCTAGTCGCCTACCTCGCGATCAAGCTCGGAAAGCCGATCCTTGTTGAAGGCCCTGCAGGCGTGGGCAAGACGCAGCTGGCAAAGTCGCTGGCAGAGACGCTCGGCCGCGAGCTCGTTCGGTTGCAGTGCTACGAGGGACTAGACGAAGCGAAGGCCCTGTACGAATGGAACTACCGCAAGCAGCTCCTTCGGATCCAAGCCGAGGCACAAGACATCGGCTGGCAGACGGTGCAAGACGACATCTTCGGCGAAGACTTCCTGCTTGAGCGCCCGCTGATGACGGCGATCGCCTCACCCGACCCGGTCGTCCTGCTGATCGACGAGATCGACAAGACCGATCAGGAATTTGAAGCGATGCTGCTGGAGCTGCTCTCCGATTTTCAGATCTCAATCCCCGAGCTTGGCCGGATCGAGGCCAGCACGATGCCGCTCGTGCTGCTCACCTCGAACAACTCGCGCGAACTGACCGAAGCGCTCAAGCGCCGCTGCCTCTACCTGTGGATCGACTACCCATCGCTTGAGCACGAGCTGGAGATCGTTCGACTCCACGCGCCGGAACTTGACGCGAAGATCGCGCGCCGCCTGGTCGAGGTCGTAGCGATGGTCCGCGATCTCGACCTGAAGAAGCCCCCCTCGATCGCCGAGTCGATCGACTGGGCCCGCGCGCTACTGCTGCTCGGAGCGACCGACATCGACAGCAAGACTTTCAACGAGACGATGTCGATCATCGTCAAGCACCGCACCGACATCGACATCGTCGCCGAAAGGGTCGGCGTGAAGCTCGACGCCGCCAAGGACGACGCCAGTGCCGCTTCGGCCTGACAAACGGCCGTCCCGCGACGCTTCCCGGCGCGCAGCGCTGTTCTCAGAGCCGCTCGAGAACCCGCTTGACGCGGGGCTGACGGCGCACCTCCTCGAGTTCGGAGACGAGCTGCGCGGAGAAGGCGTCGCCCTCGGAACTAGCGAGCTGCTCGACGCCTTCACCGCGCTGCCCGAGGTCGCCTGGGATGAGCCGGTGATGTTCCGCGAAACACTCGCCGCGACGCTCGCCAAGTCGCCCGAGGACCGCGCGATCTTCGACCTCGTATTTGAGCGCTTCTTCTTCCGCGCCACGGAGATGGCAGCGCTGGCGACCGGGATCGGCGAAGCCGGTGGAGGGATGGACGAGTCGGGCGCCGAGATGAACCTCGAAACTCTTCGCGAGCAGATCGCAAAGGCAATCGCCGCCCAGGACGAAGCCGCGATGCGCGACCTTGCACGGCTGGCGATCGCAGCCTACGCCAACCCCGGGGAGGGTTCCGGAGTGCTTGGCGTTGACGTTCAACGGATCCGTCGCGCCCTCGAACTTCGCGCAGAACCGCAGGGCGAAGCGACCGGCGACGACCCTCGAGCAGAGGGTCTCCCGCGCGAGGGGATCAGGCGCTTCGAGCAGCTGCTGCGCAAGGAACTTGAACGTCGCCAGATCGAACGCACCGAGACGCTCCCGGCTGCTCGACCGCTCCACGAGCTGGACCGCGCACTTCCAAGCGGGCCGCTGCAGGACCTCGCCGGAGTGCACCGCGTCGTAACCCAGCTCAAGCGGCGGCTGAAGACGCAAGGCCAAGAGCACCGCGGACACAAGCGCCACGCCCACGTCGATATCCGGCGCACGATGCGCGCTTCGCTCCAGACCGGCGGAGTGCCGATCACTCTGCGCTACCGACCCGTGCGCCCGCGCCGCCCTGAACTCTTCGTGATCTGCGACGTATCAACAAGCGTCACCAGCGCCTCGGTCTTCTTCCTGTCGGTGATGCACGCTCTCCACGACTCGTTTCGCAAGATGCGCTCCTTCGTCTTCATCGAGCGGGTCAGCGAAGTGACCGAGGTCTTCCACCGCGAGCGCGACTTCAAGGCCGTTAGTGACGCGATTGCCCGCGACGCCGGCGTTGCCGACATCTCCGGCTACACCGACTACGGGCGCGTCTGGGGCGAACTGCTCGAACAGATTCAGGATGAGCTACATCCGCGCTCCACGGTGATCGTTCTCGGCGATGCGCGAACGAACGGTCGCGAGCCTCGGGCCGACCTCTTCGGCCAGCTCGCAGAGCGCGCCGGTCGCACCTACTGGCTTAACCCGGAGCCTCGGCTCTACTGGAACTACGGCGACTCGGTGATCGATTCCTACGCCCGCTACTGCGAGGCTTATGAGTGCTGGACGACGGAGCACCTTGAGAACTTCGTCAAGGTGCTGACGGAACCTGAAGCCGCCCGGCGCTAGCGGCGCGCCACGGCGACGGCGCTGTCGCACTCGGCGACGATTCGCCACCCAGGCAGCGGCTCGGAGCCGCGAAAGAGCGAATCGACGACGGCAGTCGGGCCCGGGAGGCCGACGCCGCCCTCATGGCCGGACCGCGCGTCATGGAAGACGACGGTGCCCTCCTCCCCGACAAAGCCATTCCAGAGTTCCCAATCCTCGCGGCAGCCAGCTTCGCTGTGGTCGCCGTCAATGAAAATTAGGTCAACGACCTCGCTCCAACTTCTCGCCAGCTCCTGGCTGAACTCGAGGTGCCAGCAGAGCTCCGGGCCAGCTCCGGTGCGCGAGCGCTCGACGGCCCGGCGCGTGGCGGCCGGCACCGCGCGCTGACCGGGACGCAGTGCGCTGCCGCCCTCAGTGAAGGGATCCACCAGATGGAGAGCGGCGTCCTTCCTCATCGCTCCGCACAGCACAACCGCAGACGACCCCTCGTAGACGCCGATCTCAACCACGCTGCGGCTGGCGCGGCTCATCTCCGCCAGCAATGCAGCTTCGGCGTCGCTGTGCATCGCGCGCGGAGGAATCAGGCCTCCCCAGAGCGCCGCTGCTCGCAGCCTGACGCTGTTGCGCACGAAACCGGGGGCATTGGCTCTGATTGCTTCCGGCAGCGGCACAGACCGATTGTGGCAGGGCGGCTGGATCGGCCGGGATCAGGTCAGGCGGCGCGAACCGCGGCGCGCTCGAACTCAAGTGCGCCGTCGGCCGTGATCTCGGCGCCAAGGGAGCGCTCGTCGCGAGCCAAATCCATGCTCATCTCCCAGCTCGCGCCACCGGCCTGAAGCGGGAAGAGATGGACCGATCGGTTCACGTAGCCGGCGCCGAATTCAAGCATCGGGTTGGTTCCAACTGAAGGGTCGGGGTGAGAAGGAGTGCACTTCTTGTAGCCGCAGCGGTCCATGTAGGCGATCAGGCGACACACGTAGTCGATGACCAAGCCGACCTTCAGCGTCAGAGAGACGTTGTAGTTGCCGAGCGCATAGGCAAAGTTGGGAATGTCGCTCAGCATCGCGCCCTTGTAGGCGATCTTGCGGGGCAGGTCGGCCTCGATCCCGTCAACGCTCAACGAGATGCCACCAAAGGCGAGCAGTTCAAGGCCCGTCGCCGTGACGATGATGTCGGCGTCGAGATGTTCGCCGCTCTCAAGGTTGATGCCGCTCTCGCTGAAGCTGGCTATCCGATCGGTAACGACCGACGATTCGCCGCGGGAGAGCGACTTGAAGAGGTCGCCGCTCGGAACCGCGCAGAGGCGCTGATCCCAAGGGTCGTAGCTGGGTGTGAAGTGGCGGTCGATGTCGAAGTCTTCGGGGAGCTGCTGTTTGAGCGACCAGCGCAGGAAGCGCTTTACGAGCTCGGGGCGCGACTTGCTCAGACGGAAGACGAACTGCTGGCGCCAGATGTTCTTGCGGCGCGTGATCGCAAACGCGGCCTGCTCTGGCAGGAGGCGGTTGAGCATGTTGGCAACTGCGTCCTTGCGGGGAACGCTGACGATGTAGGTCGGCGAGCGCTGGAGCATCGTGACGTGCGCAGCCTGGCCGGCGAGCGCCGGCAGCAGCGTGACGGCAGTCGCGCCGCTGCCGATAATGACGACCTTCTTGCCTTCGTAATCGAGATCCTCCGGCCAGGCCTGCGGGTGGACGATCGGGCCTGAGAAGCGATCGCTGCCCTCGAACTCGGGCAGATAGCCACGGTCGTAACGGAAATAGCCGCTGGCACAGAACAGCCACGAACATGTGAACGAAACCGGGTCGCCGCCCCCAACAGGGGAAGCATCAACGTGCCACAGCGAATCCTCGCTGCTCCAGTTGGCGCCGGTGACGCGCAGGCCAAAACGGACGCTGCGGTCGACGCCGTATTCGGCCGCCGTCTCGCAGATGTAGTCGCGGACCTCGTCCCCGTCGACGATCGCGTTCTCGCCGGTCCAGGGCTTGAAGCGATACCCGAGCGTGTGTAGGTCGGAGTCCGAGCGGACGCCCGGATAGCGGAAGAGGTCCCACGTTCCACCGATCGCATCGCGCGCCTCAAGGATTGCGTAGCTCTTGCCGGGGAGGTCCTGCTCCAGCCGACAGGCTGCACCGATGCCGGAGAGTCCGGCGCCAACGATGAGAACGTCGAGGTGTTCGGGCTGCGTCACCGGGAGAATTCTACCGGCGGCCCCGAAACGACAACGGGCCGCCCGAAGGCGACCCGTTGAAAAGACTCCGAATGC
>WLNX01000077.1 GCA_009699565.1 Actinomycetota bacterium
GTTGTTGGCGGTTTCGCTCTGCAGCGCGCAGTTGCTGGCGACGGGCTTCTGCCGCGAGCTAGCCTCAAGTGCGGCTGGAGCAGGGGCAAGTGCCTTGCTGCAGGACAGGGATCCTGTCGCTTGCGCCCGCCTGGCCGTGCCCGGATGGTCCCGGGCGCGCATGGAGATAAGGCGCAGGGGGCGCAGCGTGACGGTCGTCGTCAAACCGCCGACGCTCGTTCCCGGGCTTGCCTCGTTTCTGAGCAGCGAAGTGAAAGCCGACGCCGGGCCGCCTGCGTGAGCCTGCGAGGGGAGCAGGGGCAGGCGTCCGTCCTGCTGGTCGCTGCGATGGCCGCGCTGCTCGCCGGCGCCGGAGGGCTGGGCATGCTCGCGCGCGGGCTAGGTGCCCACGCCGATCATCAGCGTGCCGCCGACCTCGCGGCATTGGCAGGTGCCAGAGCGCTGGTTGACGCGCTGCCGCGACTTCTCGGATCTGCGGGTGGCTCGCAGGCGATCAGCGATCGGCGATATGAGGAGCTTGCGAAGGAGGTGGCCGTCAAGACTGCCCGCCGCAACGGAGCGACGCGCGTGAAGGTCAGCTTCGCGGAAGGTGCGTTGCCCGACCGTGTCACCGTCACGGTTGACGATCCGATTGGAATCCCCGGAGGCGGGCTTGTGAGCGATTCTGTCCGGGCCGAAGCGCGGCTGGCAAGCTTTGTGACGCCGATAGGCGACGGGGAATACCCGGGACCGTACGCCTACCGCCAGGGCAAGCCGATGCGCCCCGACACGGCGCTCGCGTTTGACCGGATGGCCGCAGCCGCGCGGCGCAGCGGACTCGGTCTGACCATCGTCAGCGGCTACCGCTCCAATGCCGAGCAGGCGAAGCTGTTTGCAGCGCACCCCGACCCAAAGTGGGTAGCCCCGCCCGGTCAATCGCTTCACCGGCTTGGAACCGAGCTCGACCTGGGTCCGCCCTCCGCCTACGGCTGGCTGGCTGCAAACGCTAAGCGTTTTGGCTTCATCCAGCGCTACAGCTGGGAGGCTTGGCACTACGGCCTTGTCGCGAACCCGGGCAGCGCGTCGGTTGGTTTCTCTCCGGCAGGCGGCGGAGCCGGCACCGTCCCAGGATTTGTCCCACCCGCCTATCGCGAGCCGCTGCGCCGCGCCTCGTCGCGCTGGAGCGTGGGCGCCTCTCTGCTGGCGGCCCAGCTTCAGCAGGAGTCCGGCTTCAACCCGCGCTCGGTCTCCAGTGCCGGCGCGGAGGGGATCGCGCAGTTCATGCCGGGGACGGCTCGCAGCTACGGCCTGCGGGACCCGTTCGACGCGCCCGCGGCGATCGACGCCCAGGCCCACCTGATGCACGACCTGCTCAGGCGCTTCGCCTCGGTCCCGCTTGCTCTCGCCGCCTACAACGCAGGGCCGTCGCGGGTCGCGGCCTGCTGGTGCGTGCCGCCGATCGCCGAGACCCAGGCCTACGTCGCGCGGATAGTCGCGCTCGCACGGGGCGCCGGGGTTGGGTCCGTCGGAGGCACGCCGCCGGTAGTGCTGGCCCGCTAGAACCCGGGGTCCTGGACGACCGGGACGTTGGTCAGCGGCTGAACGTGCACGGTCCGCGTGGTAGCTTGCCGTCTTGGAGACTTACTGAGCCTGCCTGGCAGGTAAGAAGGGGGAGCGGTGAAAAGGTTCGTTGTCATCCTTGCGGTTGCTGCGGCAACCGCCGTCTCGGCTGGTTCGGCGGTAGCCGCCGCGCCAAGCTGCGACCCGCTCGACACGCGCGACTGCCTGCTGCCTTGGCCGAGCAACCACTTCACCAAGAAGGACGCGCACACCGCGACCGGTCTTCGCGTTGACCTGAGCGCGGCGCTGATGCCAAAGAATGCTTCAGGGGTACCGGCCTTCCCGCCGGACATAAATCACAGCGATGGATTTGGCCCTGGCAGCGGGATGCTGACCTATGTCGACGGAATCGACCTGGCCCGTACCGGCGCTGTGCCGATCACCAACATCGCTGCCTACACCGCGAAGCAGGCTCCGATCGTCGTGATCGACGCCAAGACCGGTAAGCGCCAGATGATCTGGGTTGAGCTCGACTCCAATCCCGATTCGGAGGCCAACGGGAACGGCCTCGTGATGATCCATCCGGCCCGCAATCTCCCTGAGGGGCGTCGCTACATCGTCGCGCTGCGCAACCTCAAAGACTCCGCCGGCGCGACGATTCCGGCCGGCGCCGCCTTCGCGTCGCTGCGCGACGGAAAGCCTGCAGCTGGGCTGGCCGGCCGGGCGAAGGAATACGCGTCAATCTTTGCCTCGCTCAAGAAGGCGAAGGTCGACAGGAAATCGCTCTACCTGGCCTGGGACTTCACGGTCGCCAGCGAGAGCAACCTGACGGAGCGCTCGCTCTCGATGCGCAACGAGTCGTTTGCGGCGCTTGGCGACAAGACGATGGCCGACGGCAAGGTTCAAGGCCGCTCGCCGCAGTTCTCGATCGACAGCGTCACCAATTACACCGCCGAGGAGAATGCAAACACCGCGCGGCGCGTCGAGGGCACGCTGACTGTGCCCTGCTACCTCAACAAGCCGAACTGCGCGCCCGGCGGAACCTTCATCTACAAGAAGCAGAAGGGGAAGCGGACCGCATGGCTGCCCAGCCAACAGGGGACGATGGCCGCGAAGTTCTACTGCTCGATCCCGCGATCGGCGCTGACCGATCCGGCCCGTCCGGTCGTCTACGGCCACGGACTGCTCGGCAACCCGCGCGAGAGCTTCGGCGAGTCAAATCAGCTGATCTCTCAGAGTTTCAACATTCTCTTCTGCGCCACGCGCGAGATCGGGATGGCCGACGAGGACGTCGTCAACGCCGTCGGCCTGCTCAGGAACATGGCCAGGTTCGCCTCGTTCCCCGACCGCCTGCAGCAGGGCATGCTGAACGGACTGCTGCTCGGCCGGGCGATGATCAACCCCAACGGCTTTGTTGCCAATGCCGCCTTCAAGAATGATGCGGGCCGGCCGCTGATCAACACCTCAAAGCTGTTCTACAACGGCAATAGCCAGGGCGGCGTCCAGGGAGCGGCCATCACTGCGCTGGCCCCCGATTTCAAGCGCGCGGTCTTCGGGGTGCCTGGCATCAACTACAGCCTGCTTCTGCCCCGGAGCGTTGACTTCGACGAGTTTGAGATCTTCTTCAAGCCCGCCTACCCCAACCGCGTAACGAGGATGCTGATTCTGAACGTGATTCAGAATCTTTGGGACAGGGGAGAGGGCAATGGCTACGCGCTCCACGCGACCGACGATCCGCTCCCGAACACGCCGCGCCACCAGGTGCTGCTGGAAGCGGTGGTGGGCGACCACCAGGTCGCCCAGATCGCGGCCCAGAACCTTGCCCGCACTGTGAACGCCGTCGGGCGCAGGCCAGGGAGCGACCCGGGTCGCAGCTACGACGCGACGCCGTTCTATGGAATCCGCAGCAAAGGCAAGCCAAGCGACTCGCGCTACGTGCTCTTTGACAGTGGGCCGATCCGGCCGGGCCTCAGCCGTGAGATTGGCACCAACGTGCCGCCGGTTGGCAACGTGCCGCCGCGGCTCGGTCAGGACCCGCACGGCCTCTTTGACCTGGAGCGGGGAAGGCAGGCGTCGGCGTTCTTCAACGGCAGCTTCCTCGACGTCTGTCCTGCCGGGAGAGCCTGCAGGCTCGACGGCTGGGCCTACTAGCCGGCTGCGGCGATCTCAACGGGGATGCCGTTGAGCACGGCGGTGCCGGTGATCTCATCGACCAGCTCGGTATCTCCAAGCAGGTTGACGTTGGCGCCGGCGTGGGCGCTGGCGACATTGATCTCGGTCTCTTCGCCATCGTGTCCCCACCCGTGAGGCACCGAGACGACGCCCGGCATCATCGCGTCGCTGTGAACGGCGGTCAGCTCGATCGAGCCGCGCGCCGAACTGAGCACCGCCCGCTGGCCGTCGGCCACGCCGAAGCGTTCTCCGTCGAGCGGGTTGACCAGCACCGTGCAGCCCTCCGGGCCCGAGACGAGCTTCGGGATGTTGTGCATCCACGAGTTGTTGGAGCGGAGCTGGCGCCTGCCTATCAGCAGCAGTCCGTCGCCATTCGAGGGAGCGCTGTCGAGCTCCGCGCGCAGCCGTTCGACGTCGGCAAGCAGCGGCTCGGCTGCCAGCTCGACCAGTCCGCTCGGAGTGCGCAGCGACTCGGGGATCCGTGGCTCCAGCGGTCCGAGGTCGATCCCGTGCGGGTTGGCCTCAAGCTTCGCGAGGCTGAGGCCGTCCGGATTGGAGCCGAAGCCGTCGCCGTATGGCCCGCAGCGCAGCATGATGTCGAGCAGCCGCTCGGGGCCACTGCGATCGCCGACCTCGGCAACCAGCTCCGCCGGGTCGCGACCGTGAACCGGCGAGCTGCTGCTGCGAGTTTCGCGGCCTGCCAGTTCAAGCGCGAAGAAGTCGTCGACCGGGCCGATGTCGGCGTGCGGGCCGGCGCCGCCCGCGATAGCAGACAGCCGCAGCAACACTTCCCACTCGTCGAGCATCTCGGGGGGTAGTGGGAAGACCGTTGGCGAAAAGTTTGCGTAGTTGCGGACCGAGAAGACGGTGAAGACGAGGTCGAAGTGCGAATGCTCCAGCGCCGACGGAGCGGGGAGGATCACGTCGGCGTGGCGGGATGTCTCGTTTAGGTAGATGTCGATGCTGATCATCAGCTCAAGCGTGTCCAGCGCCCTTGCAAGCCGGTCGCCGTTTGGCGTTGAGAGGACCGGGTTGCCGCCGATCGTTATCAGCGAGCGGATCTGGCCTTCGCCGGGGGTGAGGATTTCATCTGCTAGGCAGTTGACCGGCAGCTCGCCGAGGACCTCGCCGCGCTCCTTCGCTCTGGAGGCCCAGCGGTGGATCTTCAGCCCGCGCCCGCTGCCGGGCTCGCCCTGCGTGTTGGGAGTCCCGGCGGGCGGCTTGGGGAACATCACGCCGCCGGGCCGGTCAAGGTTGCCGGTGAGGATGCTGATCAGGTCTATCAGCCAACTTGTGAGCGTCCCAAACGGCTGCGTAGTGGTGCCGATGCGGCCATAGACGGCAGCGCTCGGCGCGGCCGCGACCTCGCGGGCGATCCGGCGGATCGTTTCTGCATCGATGCCGCAGCGGTCGGCGACAGCCTCGGGCGTGAACGGCACGGCGGCTGCCTCAACCTGTTCGATTCCGCTGAGTAGCCCGTCGAGGTGGTCCCCGGGCGTGACCAGCCCCTCGGCGAAGAGCGTGTTGACGATCGCGAAGCAGAAGAGCGCGTCGCTGCCGGGGTGGATGAAGAGGTGCTCGTCGGCGGCCTCGGCCGTGCGCGAGCGGCGCGGGTCAACGACGACTACCTTCCCGCCTCGCTCGCCGATCTTCTTCATCCGGCCGCGGAAGTTCGGGGCTGTCATCAGCGACCCGTTCGAGACCAGCGGGTCGGCCCCGAGGATCAGCAGATAGTCGGTGCGGTCGATGTCGGGGATCGTGATGCTCAGCGAGGTGCCGTACATCAGGCCGCATGCGACCTGCTTTGGCGCCTGGTCGACGCTGCTTGCCGAGAAGACGTTGCGGGTGCCGATCGCCTTCAGCATCGGGCGGCCGTAAATCAGCCCGCTCAGCGAGTGCGCGACCGGGTTGCCGAGGTAGGCCGAGAAGGCCTGGCGCCCGTGCTCGGCGTCGATCCGCTTGAAGCGCTCGTCAATCAGCTCGAAGGCCTCGTCCCAGCTGCACGGCTCCAGCACTCCGTCTGCGTTGCGAAGCATCGGCGTGCGCAGGCGATCGGGGTCCTCGTGAAGCGCACCGAGGTTGGCGCCCTTCGGGCAGATGAAGCCGGCGCTGAGCACGTCATCTGCGTCGCCGCGGATCTTCGTCACCTTGCCGTCCTCGATCGTCAGCTCCAGGCCGCAGGTGGCCTCGCAGAGCGGGCATGTGCGGAACTCGGTCGTCGCCATAAATTGAGCCTATACCTGCCGTCGCTCTTATCCTCATATAAGTGGCCGCACCAAAGCAGACAAGCGAGCGCGAGCAGCGACTGCGCGAGCAGCGACTGGCGCTGCCCGACGGGCCCGGCGTCTACCTCTTCAAGAACGCCGACGACCAGGTGATCTATGTCGGCAAAGCGATCTCGCTGCGCAAGCGCGTCAGCAGCCACTTCAGCGCGCCGGTGACCCGCAGGGGCGTGCGGATGATCGATTCGATTGAGGCGATCGACTTCATCCTGCTCAGTTCGGATGCCGAGGCGCTGCTGACCGAGCAGACGCTGATCACGCGCCACGAACCGCGCTTCAACATCCAACTGCGCGACGACAAGAGCTATCCCTACATCGCGATCTCCACCGACGAAGAGTTCCCGCGGCTATACCTCACGCGCGAGCGTCGCCGCCGCGGGCGCGTCTACTTCGGTCCCTATTCAAACCCGCGCCGCGCCCGCAGCACCGTCGAGGTGCTTGAGAAGGTCTTCCAGATTCGTTCCTGCCGCGGGCCCGAGCCGGGCCGCAGGACGGGGTCGCCGTGCCTCGACTTCCACATCGACCGCTGCGGAGCGCCCTGCGCTGGCCATGTCGGGGTGGACGAGTACCGGGCTGCCGTCGACGGCGTGATCTCGTTTCTCTCCGGCAACTTCCGCGAGATTGAGGAGAAGCTCGAGTCGCGGATGAACGCCGCCGCCGAGGCTCAGGAGTACGAGCTGGCCGCCGCCGAGCGCAACCGCCTGAGGTCGGTCCGCTCGCTGCTGGAGACCCAGGGGATAGTCAACGGAGCGGCCGGCTCGTTCGACGCGATCGCCGTCGCCGCCGACGGCAGCGACGCCAACGCCCAGGTCTTTCAGGTCCGCGACGGCATCCTCGCCGACCGGCAGTCCTTCTATCTGAGCAACCCGGGCGAGATGGAAATCGGCGACGTGGCCGCTCAGTTCATCGCCCAGTACTACTCCGGCCGGCCCGGCGTGCCGTCGCAGATCATCGTCCAGCAGCAGCTTGCCGAGGGAGAGCGCGGCGCTCTCGCCGAGATGCTTTCCGAGCGTCGAAAGACGTCGGTTGAGATCCGCGCCGCCGAGCGCGGTCCGAAGCGCAAGATCCTTGAGCTCGCCGAGCGCAACGCGGCGCTTGCGCTCGATCACGAGCGGCTGCGCAGCGAACAGACGAGGCTGCGCCGCGTTGAGGCGCTCGACCAGCTCCAGCAGAGCCTGCAGCTCGACGGGCTGCCGATGCGGATCGAGTGCTTTGACATCTCGAACCTGATGGGCACCCACACCGTCGCTTCGATGGTTGTTTTTGAGTCGGCGGCGCCGAAGAAGGCCGACTACCGCCGCTTTACGATCCGCTCACTGGAAGAGGGAGTGCCGGATGACTTCGCGGCGATGCGTGAGGTGCTGGAGCGGAGAATCAACGCTTGGGAGAGTCAGGCCGAGCTCTCCCCGCACGACCCCGCGTACAACCAGTCGTTCGCGACGCTCCCGAACCTGATCGTGATCGACGGCGGCAAAGGTCAGCTATCTGCCGGGCTTGAAGTGCTCGACCGCTTCCGTGATCGCGGCGTTGCCGTGGTCTCGCTGGCGAAGCGGATAGAGGAGGTCTTCCTGCCGGAGAGCCCAGCGCCCGTGATGCTCCCAGCCGACAGCGCCGGTCTCCACCTGCTCCAGCGCGTCCGCGACGAGGCCCACCGCTTTGCGATCGCCCACCACCGCTCGCGCCGCGACGGCGCGATGACGGCCTCCGCGCTGGACAGCGTCCCCGGGGTGGGGCCGGCGCGCAAGAAGGCGCTGATAAGGCAATTCGGCTCGCCCGAGGCCGTGATGGCGGCCAGCCGCGAGGAGCTGGAGAAGGTGCCCGGGCTGCCGACCAAGGTTGCCAACGACCTCCTCCATCACATGCGCCGAACCGGCAGCCCTGAGTGAGCGATTGCGCCGCTGCCGGCGGGAGCGGCGATAATGGGCCGCGATGAGCGCTGAAGAGTCAGCCGAAGCCAAGGCCGAAGTCGAACCCGTCCCTCTGGAGGACGTGGTTGTGATTACCGGTGTCTCGGGTGCCGGCAAGTCAACGGCGATGGAAGCGTTTGAGGA
>WLNX01000078.1 GCA_009699565.1 Actinomycetota bacterium
ATCACAATCTCGTCGTTCGCCGACGGTGAGCCCAGTCCTTGGATGCGGACACCGTGGACATCACTCCACCAGCCGGTGAAGGGGACCGGTGCGGGCTCGTTGCCGAGAATCTCGTTTGCTGCCGCCTTGCCCTGATGCGCGGCGAGCTCCCAGTGGTCTCCGCCTGCGACATCGCCGACGGCGTGGATCTCGTCGCGCTCGGTGAGGACCGAGACGTCGGCCGGGAGCCACTCGCTGTTCGGGATCACACCGATAGCCACGAGCATCTCGTCAAGTTCAATCCGCGAGCCGTCATCGAGGATCAGCGCCTCCAGCCGGTCACCGGCTCCGATCAGGTCAGCAACGCGGGTGCCCAGACGGACCTCAACTCCTTCTTCGCGTTGCAGGTCAACGAGCCACTGCGCCATCTGTGGGTGGAGCGCGCGCGCCAAGGGCAGCGACTCGGCTTCGATCAGCGTCACATCGGCGCCGTGGCCCATCGCGGTGGCGGCGACTTCCTGACCGATCAGGCCGGCACCGAGAACGACAAGGCGCTTACCGGGCTCGAGCGCACCGCGCAGCCGTTCGGCGTCGTCGAGGGTCCGGAGAGTGTGGACGTTGGCGTACTGCTCGGTGCCGGGCAGCGGCCGCGCTCGGCTGCCCGTCGCGATCACTAGGTGTTCGTAGTCGAGGGTCGCGCCAGACTCAAGAATCAGCCGGCGTCCGTCCAAGTCCAATCCGGCCGCGCCGTCACCAAGAAGCAGTTCAACCTGCTGATCTCCGTGCCAATCGGAGGGCCTGAGGGCAACGTCGTCGCGGCCTTTCTCGCCGGCAAGCAAAGCCTTTGAGAGCGGCGGGCGATCGTAGGGCGCGTGAGCCTCGCTGCTGACGATCCTTACCGGGCCTTCGTAGCCGCCTTGCCGCAGGGCCTCTGCGCAACGCTGCGCCGAGAGGCCTCCTCCAGCGATTACGACGCCGGAGCTCATGACTCGGCTCCTGTCGAACCTGCCGCCGGGGCCGGGCGTCGGCGGGGCGCCGGCTTCGCTTCGCCGGGGAATACGCGGCGCAGGAAGAGGAAGACAATCGGTACGCCCGTCACGAGCATGATCACTCGCATCCAAGGCTGGGTTGCGTCGGTTCCCGCACCAAGGGTGTGGATCACCGCGAGCGCCCAGACGGCGATTGTCGCCCGGTGGATCGTGCGCCAGCGCCGTGCGCCGAACCAGCGACGTGCGTAGAAGCTCAGCCCGAGGAATGCGGCGCTCCAGCCGGCGATGATTCCAAGCCCGGTGTAGAAGGGGCGGTAGTCAATCGTGAAGGGGATCGCGATCTGGGAGAGGGAAGGGTGGAGGTACGAATCACCAAGAAGCGTCACGCCGTGCACCGCGATTGCGATCAGCCCGGCCAGGGCCGTTGACTCGTGGACTGCCAGCAGCTGGCGCTTGGCGCCGGGCTTGCGCGGAAGGCCATTGGCCATCATCAGGCCAATAATCACCGAGATTGAGATTGCCAGCAGGGCAACGATGCCGGCCGACCTTGAAGCCAGCCACCAGCTGTAGTCGAGAGGATTTGGTCCGTTCATTGAGGCCCTTTGCTTGGGATTGAAGTTGGGAGCGTGATCTTCACTCGAGGTGCGGGTTCAAGCCGCCCGATGCGATCTACCGACCCGTCTTCGGAAACTGTAATGCCGCCGTAGCGGGCGAGTGTCGGGCGAGCACCACTCGGACCTTGAAGCAAAGCGATCTTCGCGAGTGTCTCAGCCTCGACGGCGGTTGGCGCGATGGCGGTGGCGGCTACGAGACCGCTGAAAGCCGAGCGTCCCGTTGCGGGATCGAGAAGGTGATGAGAGCTGCTTCCGTCCTGCTCCCGCCAGATCCGCGAGCTGAGCCCCGACGTCGCAACAGCGCCATCGCGGACTGTGATTGTTTCGATCTGAGAATCCTCGAACGCTCCGACCACCTGAACCTCACGCTCGAGGCCCGCTGTGCCGCCGATTCGCACGTCGCCCCCGCAGTCAACCGCCCAGGAAGTGAAGCCGCTGAGCAGTTCTCCGCTGAGGTCCGCTGCGTGGCCCTTGCCAGTGCCGCCGGTGTCAATCCTTACGCCTAGCGGCCTGCGGATCACGCCTGCCTCGTCGTCCACTTCAATTTCACGCCAGCGGCTGGCCTCGGCCGGAGACGCTGGGGCGGACTGGGGGCGCTCGCCAGAGAGAGCCTCGCGCAGCGGAAGTCGACGCTCTTCGGTCCAGTGCTCGCGGTAGCCGGCGTCCTCAAGATCGTCCAGCAGCGTGGGGTCGACCAGGCCGTTGCTCTGCTCGGCAGCGGCCAGTGCGGCGCGGACCGCGCTGCGCATCAGCTCCGACGCCGGAACCTCTTCGCGCGGGTCGGCGTTGAGCTTTGTCAACTCCGAATCGGGCCGGAAGCGCGACATCACCTCGTTGTACTCGTTGAGGAAAGCTTCCACGCGGTCGGCGGCCTCTTCGGCGCTGCCAGCCGACTCGACGGCGGGGGCGCCTACAAGGATCCGAATGTGGGTACCCATCAGCGTGAGGCTGCGGTCCACCAGGTCGCTTGAGGGCGCATCCGTCATCGTCGCCATCAGGTTAGGAGGTAGCGGTCTGAACCGGCGCGGGAGCCGGGGCTGACTGCGCCGGCGCGCTATACGACTGCGTTGGCGCGCTGTAGCTGCTTCCGCTGCCAGCGCTGCTGCTGGCGTATGAGGTTCCACTGCCGGTAGCTGTTCCGGCGGCAGCCGGGTCGCGCACGATCGTGACGACCTTTCTCGTAACGACGAGCTTGCGGACCGTGACCTGCTTTGGCTGGACGTTTGCCGTCTTCGCTCCAAGCATCGGGTCCTGGCCACTAGCGACCTGAACTCCGAGGAATCCAGCCACTGAGCCGAACAGCGCCAGCGAAGCGAGGAAGACCGGAGCGACCGTTGAGTTCGTCCTTGCGTTGCCCTTTGAATTGTTCTTAGCGCTGTTCTTGGTCATTGTTATGCCCCGCTCGTGCTGGTTTGGACTGGAGTTGGCTGCGGCGAGGGAGCCTGCGACTGCGACGAGTTCTGCGTCGAAGCGGCTCCGCTGCCGGTTTGAGTTGCCGAGACCCTGGCTCCGAGCATCGGGTCCTTGCCCTGAGCCATCTGGACTCCGAGGAACCCGGTCACCGAGGTGAAGAGGGCTGCGCTGACCATCAGAACCGGCACGATTGTGTGGTTCTTGCGCCTGGTGCGCTTCTTCGGCTGGTTTGTTTGGGTCTTGGGTGTCATTGCTGGGTCCTTTGTTTGGTGAGTCGCTTGTTGGCTGTTCGATGTGACAGGGGAGTGGGGGACGATCAGTCGTCGCCGCCCTCGTACTCGCCGTCATCGCCGCTTTCGTGGTCGCTCTCGTTGTCATCGCCACCGCCGCCGTAGCTGCCGCCACCGCTGGTCTGGGTCTGGACCGGCTTCGGGGTGGAAGGGGCCGGCGAAGAGCTGACCGGGGTCGAGGACGGGGTGCCCGAGTAGTAGCTGCCGGATCCCGCAGACGAGCCTGAGCTCGAGCCTGCCGCCGCGGCTGAACCACCGGAACCGCCCGTCGAGACCTTCTTCGGCTTGCGGTGTTTGGTCACCTTGATCGTGCGGTGGACCACGACGGTGCGGACTTCCGGCATCGTCGTCTTCTGCGCGGTCGCAGCCGAGTTGCTGTTCTGTGCCCCGAGTGCGACTGCCGTGAGGGCGCCGAGCGCAACAATCGTTCCGCCGGTTGCCAGTTGTGTGCGAGAGAGATTGATCATGGTCCTGATAGTGGCGTTGTGCGGTGAAACCACTCGGCAAACTCAGGGAAAGGTTCGGTAAAGCTTTTTCGGCCTATTCCGGAACCGCTATTGCGAGGAGTACGCTCCGTTCGTGAGCCTTGAAAGCCCTCGAATCCTCGTCGTCGAAGATGAGCTGGCAATTTCGCAGCCGCTGGCCAAGCTTCTCGCACGCGAGGGGTTCTCGCCGTTGGTAGCCGGCACCGCCGCCGATGCGCTTGCCGAGTTCGCTGCCAGCGCCCCCGACCTGATCCTTCTGGACCTCAACCTGCCTGACGGCGACGGCCGCGACATCGCCCGCGAGATCCGTCGCAGCTCGGGTGTGCCGATCATCATGTTGACCGCGCGCGGCACGGAGACCGATCGCATAGTTGGCCTCGAGATAGGCGCCGACGACTATGTCGTCAAGCCGTTCTCCAGCGCCGAGGTAATTGCGCGGATCAGGGCAGTCTTGCGCCGCAGCGAAGGAGCAGCGCGAGAGGCCGACGACGGCGAGGCGCCGCTGGAGGCGGTGACGGTGGCTGAGCTTTCGATCGACCCCGTCACCCACCGCGCATATATGGGCGACGATGAGCTTGACCTCAGTCTCAAAGAGTTTGACCTGCTCTACGAGCTCGCCAGCCATGCCGGGGACGTCGTCAGCCGCGATGATCTTATGACGAGGGTCTGGGACGAGAACTGGTTCGGTTCGACGAAGACTCTTGACGTGCACATCGGTTGGCTCAGACGCAAGCTAGGCGACGACGCAAACAAACCGCGCTGGATCGAAACAGTCCGGGGGGTCGGCTTCCGCTTCGCGGCCGCTGACGGGAGCGCCGAGTCATAACGCTGCGCAGAGGGCTTCTGTTGGCTCTGGCTTACGTGCTGGTGCTGGCGGTTGTGGCGCTGGTGGTGCCGCTCGCAGTCAGCCTGCGCGACCGTGTCGACGCGGAGGTAAGGCTAGAGGCGCGCTCCGAGGCCGAGGCGGTTGCAAGCCGGGCCGTCTCAGTCATCAACCCGCCTGATTCGACCCGCCTGCAGTCGCTGGCTGACACTGCGGCTTTGGCCGTGGGCGGCCGAGTGGTGATCGTTGACTCCAAGGGGAGAATCCTCGCGGACTCCGATCGCGCCGCCCTGGCGGGCGCCTCGTTCGCAAACAGGCCGGAGATAGCGACCGCGTTGGGCGGCGGCGTCAGCCAAGTGCGCCGCTACTCGACGACGCTTGGCTCCGAGATCCTTGCGACCGCGGTGCCCGTCTACACGGGAACGAAGCCCGGCGGTGCCGTCCGAGTTACTCAGAGCGTCAGCTCGGTGAGCTCGGCGATTCGACGTGCCTGGCTTGGTTTGGCCCTGATCGGCGCGCTCGTCATCGCGCTCGGCCTGATCGCCGGCGCAATCATCGCGAAGCGGATCACCAGCCCGATCGTGCGGCTCGATGAGGCCGCACGCCGCGTAGCCGGTGGGGATCTGACCGCCACCGCGAAAGTCGAAGGCAGCACCGAGCAGCGCGCATTGGCCGCCAGCTTCAACACGATGACTGCGCGCCTCGCGCAGTTGCTCGGCTCACAGCGCGAGTTTGTCGCCGATGCGTCACATCAGCTCCGCACGCCGCTGGCAGGAATGAGGCTGCGACTGGAGGAGGCGCGGGCGCTGGGCGCCGACCCCGAGCAGAGGGAGGAGCTCGATGCTGCAATTGGCGAGGTCGACCGGCTGGCGCTGATAGTCAACGAACTGCTTGAGCTGAGCCGTGCCGGCGAGGGCAAACCGCCGACGGCGACAACCGATTCCGTTGCCGCACTTGGCGGAACTTGGGAACGCTGGCGCGCGGCCGCGCAGGGAGAAGGCTGCGACTTGGAGCTGGGGGAGGTGGACGCGGTGCAGT
The DNA here is from genome assembly GCA_009699565.1 of Actinomycetota bacterium. GTDB lineage: Bacteria > Actinomycetota > Thermoleophilia > Solirubrobacterales > Solirubrobacteraceae > F1-60-MAGs163. The sequence continues at coordinate 5,632 of WLNX01000078.1, forward strand.
TTGCCTGCCACCGCTCAGATGTCGACCGAATGCTCGATGCCGTCATCGAAAACGCTCTCGCCTACGCCCCCGGGAAGCCGATTGTGCTCTCCTGCCGCGGCGGCGTCATCAGCGTCTGCGACAACGGGGCAGGGCTCAGAGGGGAAGCCGGGGAGGATCTGTTCGAGCGCTTTCGCAGGGGTGACGCTGGGCGCACAGGCCCTCCCGGAACCGGTCTCGGCCTTTCGATCGTCCGCGAGCTGGCCCGGCGTTGGGGCGGGGAGGTCGAGATCCGCGACCGCGCCGACGGCGGAGCCGAGGTGACGATCAGTCTTCCGCTCGCCGACTCCGATTCTTTACCTGGCCTTTCCAATCCGCTTCCTAGAATTGAGTCATGACTTCGAAGATCGCCGGACTTACAGTGCTCGCGCTGCTGGGGCTTTGCATCGCTGCGGGAGTCACCTTTGCCGCCAGCAAGCTCGTGTCGCAGCCGATCGGGCTCAGCAACAACCAACGCTCGCTTGAGGATTCGCTCGCTCCGACGCGGACAATCACCGTCACGCGCACAATCACAAGCGGCTCGGGCAAGAAATCGTCGACCAGCGGCACTACTTCCAACGGCGACGCCAGCACGACGACCTCTGCGGCGCCAGCTGGCTCCTCCGCTCCTTCGGGATCGTCAGGCTCGTCGTCAAGCAGCGGCGGCTCGTCGAAGGGCTCCAGCGGCGGCTCAGCTGCGCCCAAGCAGGAATCGGACTCGCATCAAGGGTCTGACTCAGGCGACCACGAGGGCGAAGACGCAGGAGAAGACAACTCCAGCGATCACGACGACTGATCTCTAGTCGTCGGAAGCTTCAGCGCTGAGGCTTGAGTCCAGCTCACGGACGAGCGCCTCTGCGAAATCGACCGTCGCAGGCCCCGGTTCGGAGCTGTTGCCGGTCTTCCCGTCCTCATCCCGGGCTCCCACCGCAATCGCCGGCCAACCGTCGCCGCGGGCAACTCCGGCACCGGTTGCGTCGGGCCCCGATCTAGGAGTCGCATGCACTCCCTCTCCGGAGGCCGCGATCTTCGCCGCTTGACGCAACTGCGGGTGCAGGCCGGTCGCGATGACGGTTCCGTCCCGTTCCCACCAGACGGGGCTCCCTTCGGAGCACGGCTCAAAGTGGATTATTGCGACGTCGGCTGGCCGCATCCCGCTCCTGCGTCGGCTGCGCAGCCAGTGGCGCAGGCCGGCGCCCTGCGCGCTTCCGGCGCCCGCAAGCACTACGGCGACGTCAAGGTTCGCCGGAGGGTCGTCGCCGAGACGCTCGGCCAGCTCCAGTACGCCGTCGACCGCGCTGGCGTCGTGGGAGACATCGGCGCCGCCAATCCGAAGCAGCGCCAGGATCCCGGCAAGCAGCAGCAGCGTCGGCACAAGCTGAACGATCGCCACGATCAGGTTGTCGATGCCGAATATCCGAAGCGCGGCGCATGCCGCGACCAGAGCGATGCAGGCGGCATTTGCTGCGATCAGGTTGGTGGGGAGGAAGCGGCTCTCGCTTGCCGGGCGGTCATCGGTTGCGGCTGTGAGGATCAGCGTCACTGCGGCCTGCGGCGCTCCGGCCTCGGGCGCGGACAGAACGTTCTGACTGGCCCGCGAAGGAGTCAGCCGGCGAAGGACCGCGAAACGCGTGCTGTCGATCAGTGCCAGCAGCAGCGCAGCCGCGGCGATCACCAAGCCGCTGACCGGCGCGGAAACGCAGACGACGCTGGCCAGCACCCCTGCAGCCGAGCAGATTGCCTGTGCGACGGGCCATGCCGGCCTGGTCCAGAAGGGCTGCAGCTTTGCTTCGCGGCCGATCGCTTCCAGGCGTGCGCAATCGGCCGCAGCCGCGAGTCGCTCCGCCTCGCTGCAGGCGGGGCAGGCTTCGTCGGCTGCCAGCGTGGAACTCATACCGCGAGGAGACTAGTGTTCCCGGCAATGACAAAGGCAAACGATCTCGCCTTCGCGGGCGCAGCAGTTCAAAGCGAAATGATCCGCAGCGGCCGCTGCACGGCCCGCGAGGTGATAGAGGCGACGCTCGCACGGATCGAAATGCTCAATCCGCAGATCAACGCGTTCCGAGTTGTCTTTGCCGAGCAGGCGCTGGCTGAGGCCGACGCGATTGATGCTGCCGGCGCTACCGACCAGCCGATGCTCGGCGTCCCGGTGGCGATCAAAGACGACACCGACGTGAAAGGCGAGCGGACGGCGTGGGGGAGTCTTGCCACCGACCCAAATCCCGTTGGTCATGACGCCGACGTTGTGAAGCGGCTGCGCGCCGCGGGTGCGATCGTGATCGGCAAGACAAGCGTGCCCGAGCTGACGATCTGGCCTTTCACCGAGACGCTTGCCTTTGGCGCGACACGCAACCCTTGGAA
>WLNX01000079.1 GCA_009699565.1 Actinomycetota bacterium
GCGAGAGCTGGATGTCCTCGCGCAGCTCAGCTGCGGTGCGCGGCTTTCCGGTCTTGTAGTCGATCAGTTCGTAGCCTCCGCCCGGGAGCAGGTCGACCCTGTCGACCCGCCCGCGGAGAGTGTTCTCGCCGATCCGAAATTGGAACGACTTCTCAAACCAGACCGGCTGGCTCTCCTCCCGCGACGTGCGCTGCTGGTAGCTAACCATCGCCGCCTCGGCCTTTGCGCGCAGGCCCCGCTCCTCGTCGCTGTTGCCAAAACCTCCGCGGCGCCAGCCCTCGTCCAGCAGCGCCGTCAGCTCAGCCGTCGTTCTCCCTCCTGACTGGTGGTAGCGCTCGAGGACCTGGTGGACAAGGATTCCGAACCGTTGATTCATCGTCGGTTCCTGCGGAATCCGAAAGACGCGCGCGAACTTGTAGCGCAGCGGGCATGCGCGGTACGTCTCAATGTCGGATGCGCTCAGCACGAGGCCCTCTCCCCGGCGAGGAAGGAACCCCTCAAGCGAAGGTTCTCCGCGGCGGGCGGTTGCCGCGGCGCGTGCCCGCGCATCGCGTTCCGCTCCAAGGATCAGTTCATCCAGCGGGCTGCTCTCAAACGCCTCCCGCTGCGTCGCGGTCGCGCTCTGAAGAAGTACCGCGTTGGCCTGCGTCAGTGCGCTGGCGACGTCCTGATCGTCGGGGCGGCCGATAACTGCTGCCAGCTTGCACAGCTCTAGGTAGCGGACCACTCCGAGCGTCAGATCCAGATCGTTGTCGAGTCGCAGCTCGGCCAGCGTTCCGGCCACACGCGGAAGGTCGCCGAGGAGCTCGTCCCTCAGCTCATTGAAGGCGCCGTGGAGCGCTTCGTCGGGGCCAAACAGCTCCTCGCTGCGCTGCTCCCACGACGCCCCGGCCGCATCTAGCGCCGACTGCGCCAGCGGTGACGGCTGTCGCAGTTCGCCGCGCTCGCCTTGCTCGCTGTAGCTGAGGGTCACCGACGTCCGGGCGCGGGTTAGTTCGACATAGGCCCGTGCCCGCGAGCGGTCATCGATCTCCCTCTCTTGCTGCTGGCCGGCGCAGTAGACGTGGTCAAACTCCAGTCCGGCCAAGGCCTCGGCTTCCAGGACTGCGACCTTGCCGACAGGCATTGGAGCCGCCTCGTCGTCGCTGCCACGAAGCCCGGCTGCGGCGACTTCGACCACGTAGTCGGCGAACTCCCTGCCGCTGGCTTGCGGGGAGCGCTGCGTGTAGCGGCTTGCAAGGGCCTCAAAGCGCGCAAGGCAAAGGAGTCCCTCGACGACGTCGGCCTGTGCGGCGAAGAGCTGCTGGCGCCTCAGTCCAAGCCGGTCAATCAAGCGGTGCACAAAACGGTCGGCGCGGAGCGTGTCGAGGGCCGCGGAAGCCTGCTTGTGGAGCTTGAGAAAGGCAAAGATCCGCTCGCACGCCTCGGGTGGGATTTGCGGAGATTCGGTCGCCGCCACCAGCGCGCTGACCATGTCGAGCTTGCGTCGCCGCGAGATCTGAACGCAGCGCGCAAGGTCGACGGAGCGGAGTTCGATCGGTGGACGCGCCAGCGCCCGCACGGTCGCACTCGCGTCCGCCGGGTTCGTCAGGAGACGCAGCCAGGCCAGCACGTCCTTGACCTCGGCGCGGCTGAACAGCTCGTCGGAGGCGCCCAACTGGTGCGGAACCACCCGTTCGTCAAGCGCTGCCGAGATCTCGCGCCCCTGACCGCGCAGCGCGTCAACCACCACGACGATCGATTCGGCCGCGCTTCCGTGGTGGATCAAGCGCTCAACGTCGGCGGCAATCGCCTGCGCTTCGGCGCGCGCGCTGCTGCACTGCCAGCCGCGGACTTCGCCGCCCGGCCCGCCGGTCAGCGGTACCGCGGGCGGGGTTTCCAGCACCGCCGCCGCAGCCGCCACGATCGGCTGCGGGCAACGCAGCGAGACCGTCAGCTCAAGCCGCTCTGCGTCGAGGCGCTCGGCGATCTCCTCCGGCGGTGGGCCGTGTTCGAGCGCCGCTGCGGAGGGGTCTTCGGCAATCACGACGCTCTCTGTCAGCTCTGAGATCGCGACGACAAGCTCAAAGCCGGCGCGGCTGAGGCTCTGGGCGTCGTCAACCAGCAGCTGCCGGTGGCGCGCGCGGAAGCGCTCTCGCACGTCAGGGCGCTGCAGCAGGCTAAGTGCCCCGAAGATCAGGTCGCCGCTGTCAAGCGCATTCTCCTCGGCGAGCATCCTCTGGTGGCTCCTGTAGATCTCCGCGAACTCGACCTCGCGCGCTGCCTGGGGGCCGGTCAGGGCCGCTGCTCGTGATGCACATTCGTCAGGGTCGATCAGCGCCGCCTTCTGCTCGTCGATTCGACCGATCAGGCCGGCGAGCATCGCCATCGGTCGGCCTGCGAAGTCGTGCTCGCGCAGTGTCAGCTCGTCGATCCGGGAGGCAAGCATTGCGAGCCTGTCCGCGGAACTGAGCGTCGCGACAAAAGGATCGAGGCCGCTGCGGGCCATCTCCTCCTTCAGCAGGCGTGCTGCGAAGTCGTTTGTCGTCTCGATCGGCAGCTCCGCGAAACCGGCAGTCAGGCGTTCTTCGACCAGCCCGCGCAGATGATCGGCTGCCGGCGCCGATCCGGCGATCGCAACTACCGCCTCCGCGGCAACCGAGCGTTCCTCGACCAGCCACCGGTAGCGCTCGGCCAAGGCGCCGGTCTTGCCGCTGCCCGCTCCGCCGAGGACGATCGCCGCGGCAGCGCCGAATTCGACAACCCCGCGCTGCTGTTCGGTCATCTGGGGTGGAGGCTTCGGCACCCCCATAGGATAAGAGCAAGATGGGCTCTGCGTCTGCGCTAACCGGCTACGGCTGGCTTGAACTTTCCGCGCGTTGCGCGGCCGGGCTGGGGGATCTCCTCGTCCAAACAGCTACGCGCGATCAGCGCGTCGCCGAAACCGGCACGATCGGCGCGGGCGGCGACCACACGCTGCTGATCGACCAGGCCGCCGAGGAGATCGTCTTCCGCGAGCTCGAATCGCTTCACGATCAGGGCGCCCGCTTCACCGCAATCTCGGAAGAACGCGGGCAAGTCGACTTTGGCGACCCTGACTGCTTTGTCGTGATCGACCCGATCGACGGTTCGCTCAACGCCAAGCGGGGCCTACCCGCCTACTCGATCTCAATCGCCGTTTCGGACGGCCCAACGATGGCCGACGTCTTCTTCGGCTTTGTTCACGATTTCGGCAGCTCGGAGCAGTGGCACGCGCTGCGCGGTGAAGGCGCATGGCTGAACGGCAAGATGCTGCCGCCCGTCGCGCCGGAGAGGCGCAGCGCAGACGGCCGACTGGAGGTTGTCCTTGTGGAGGGCGCGTCTCCCTTCAACCTCGCGGCAAGCTCGGCGGCGCTGATCGAGGGCGCGCACCGGGTGCGGGCCTTTGGGTCGATGGCTATCTCCTGCTGCCAGGTCGCCGCCGGCAGGGCCGACGCGATGGCCTCGCTCTGGAGCTGTCGCTCGGTTGATGTGGCGGCGGCGCAACTGGTTGTTCGGGAGGCTGGGGGAGCGGTCTGCTTCCCAGCCGCCCCGGAGCCGCTTTCCTTGCCGCTTGCCGGTTCGGACGGCACCTCAGCGGTCGTCGCGGCGCCCACCGCTGCGGCTCTGGCCGACGCGCTTGCCTTCCCCAGCCTGTAACCGCGGCCGCCAATGGGCGTACGAACAGGTGTGCGGCGAACATCTGTTCGCAAGGCTGCTACTCTGAACTTAAGCTCATTAGTTCTAAGTAGAAGAGAGAGGAACAAACCAAGATGGCAACTGCAACGAAGACCCAGAAGAAGACCACCGCCACCAAGGCGAAGGCAAAGCCCGCCGCTGCCAAGACCCGCGGCAAGGCCGGAGCAAAGCCGAAGACTGCCAAGGCAGCTCCGCACTCGCGCGTTGAACGCGCAGCGGATCTCCAAGTCGGCGCAATCCTCGTCGCCCGCGACACGGTCGTTGAAGCGATCGAAGAGCTGCGCGAGAAGGTCGGAACGCGCAAGGGTGCCGAGAAGCAGCTCAAGAAGTTTGAGCGCCGCGGAACCGTTGCCCGCAACAAGGCGGAGCGCGAGGCTCGTCAGGCCAGCGCCCGCATCGAGCGGGAGATCAAGCGCAACCGCACCCGTCTGGAGCGCGAAGTTCGCACGCTCCGCAAGGATGCCGACAAGCAGATCAAGAGCGTTCGCAGCGATGTGACGCGCCAGGCCGACGTCGTCAGCACCCGCGTCCAGGACGCTGTTGCTCCGATCGTTGACCAGATCTCAAAGGTCACCGCTTAGGGCACCGCCTCAAAGCGCACTGAAGTATCGACGGCCCGCCACTCGGCGGGCCGTCCTGCGTTGCAGCCCAAGTCGGTTGCGGCGCCGGCTCTTTGTCACAATGGGCTGATGCCTACAGACGAGCAGATCCTCAGCGCCCTCGAAGTCGTGATCGACCCCGAGCTGCGCAAGTCAATTGTCGAGCTTGGGATGGTCCGCTCGATCGAGAAGGGCGACGATGGCGCGGTCGCTGTGGTCGTCTCTCTGACTACAGCCGGCTGTCCGATCCGCAACCACTTCGAGACTGCGGTCGCAGATGCCGTTGGTGCTCTCGACGGCGTCACTGCCGTCAGCGTCAGCTTCGACGTTCTCAGCGCCGACGAGAAGACCGAACTCCAGCGCAAGCTTGGCCGCGCCTCGCTGCCTGAAGGCGCGCTGGCGATGGTCAGCAACGTTGTCTGCATCGGCTCCGGCAAGGGCGGCGTCGGCAAGTCGACGATTACCGCCAACCTTGCCGCTGCGCTCGCCGCCGACGGCAAGCGGGTCGGCGTACTCGACGCCGACGTCTGGGGCTACTCAATTCCCCGCATGTTCGGAGTCAGTGGCCGCCCGCCGGTTTCTCCTGAGCGCAAGATTGTTCCGCTCGAGGCCGGCGGCGTGAAGATCATGTCGATCGGCTTCTTCGTTGAGGAGGACGCTGCCGTCGTCTGGCGCGGTCCGATGCTCCACAAGGCGCTTACGCAGTTCCTCGAAGACGTCGAGTGGGGTGAGCTTGACTTCCTGCTTGTGGATCTGCCGCCGGGCACCGGTGACGTATCGATGACGCTCGCCCAGTTGCTGCCGCAGGCGAAGTTTGTGATCGTCACTACGCCGCAGCAGACGGCGCAGAAGGTTGCGCGCCGTTCGGCCGACATGGCCAACAAGGTCAACCTTGAGCTTGCAGGCGTAATCGAGAACATGGCCGGGTTCGTCACTCCGGACGGAGAGCGCTACGCGATCTTCGGCGAGGGCGGCGGTCAGGAGCTGGCCGACGAGATCGACGTTCCGCTGATCGCAAAGATCCCGCTGACGATGCCGCTGCGCGAGCAGGCCGATGCCGGGGTGCCGCTGGTGATCAGCGATCCGGACGACCCTGCAGCGCAGGCGATCCGTCAGGCCGCACGAGGGTTGATCGCGATCTTCCCGACTGAACTTCCGGTCCTTCAGGCTGCCGCGCCAGCCGAGGGCCCCGGCGGCGACGGCCCCGAGCCGGTCGGCATGACGCTGCCGATGGCTTAGGCGCCGCTTGCGTAGTACTCGGCGTTGATTGCCGAGTACTTCAGCCACTCGTCCGGAAGCTGATCTTCCGCGAAGCAGGCGTCGACCGGGCAGGCTTCAACGCAGGCGTCGCAGTCGATGCACTCTTCCGGATCGATGAAGAGCATCTTGACCTTGTCGTAGTCGGGCTCGTCGGGTGTCGGGTGGATGCAGTCGACCGGGCACACCTCGACGCACGAGTTGTCCTTGGTGTCGATGCAGGGTTCGGCGATTACGTAGGCCATGGCTGGTGATTCTTCCTTCTGTCGTGAAGTCCTGTGAGCGCGAACTGTAGCGACCGCTTCCCGGGGTCGCGGTACGCTGCGCGCCATGTTGCTAGTCACCGGCGCGACCGGACTGATCGGATCGGAACTCATCAAGGCGCTTACTGCGAACGGTGAGGCCGTCCGCTGCCTTGTCCGCGATCCCCGCAGGCTCGGCGCCGAACGTGTCAGGGTTCAGATAGTGCTCGGCGACCTGGCCGACAGCCGCTCGCTGGCCAACGCCACGCGAGGCGTCCGCAGCGTGATTCACATGGCGGCCGCGCACCATGATCAGGACAGCGGCACGATTGAAGAGCTCGGATCGATCGCGACCTGGCGGCTGATCGAGGCGGCTGAAGCTGCGGGTGCCGAGCACTTCAGCTACTTCTCGGCGCTCGGCGCCGGCCGCGGAGCCGACACCCGCCTGCTGCGCGACAAGGCGCTGGCGGAAGACGCAGTTGCCGCCGCGCGGATCCCAACGACAACCTTCGCCCTGTCCCTGGCCCATTCTCCGCTCGACCCTCTCTCCAGCGCGATCGACGCCTGCTCGCGGCTCGGATTTGCTCCTGCTCCTGGCGAGGGTCGCTACCAGCCTGTCTGGGTCTCCGACATCGTTGCCGGGGTTCTCGCTCAGCTTGCGCTGCCGAGCGGAGGCGGCCACGAGAGGCTTGAATTCGCCGGGCCGCAAGCGCTGACAACGCTGATGATGACGCGACTGATCGTCAGCTCGCTTGGTCGCCGTCGCCCGTCGCTGCCGGTCTCTCCGGCGATCGCCCGCACGCTGCTTCGTGCCACCGGCCCCGGCCCGGCAAAGGTGCCGATGATCTGGGACGAAGACGCGCTGCTGGGGGCTTCAATGTTGAGCAAGCGCGGTGCCGACGACCTGCGGTCGCTCGGCGTTGAAGCTCGCAAGTTCAGCGACGTGCTGGGACTCGACTAGCCCGCCACCGGCGCGCGACGGGCCGCCCACGGCAACGCCTGTTCGAGCTGGCTTGACAGCGCCAGCAACTGGCCTTCGCCCTCCGGACGGCCGATCAGCTGAATCGCGAGCGGCAGGCCCAGTTCGTCGTTCTGGTAGAGAGGGATCGAGATCGCCGGCGATCCGGTGGCGTTCGAAATCGCCGTGAACGGTGTGAAGTGGCCCGACCGCGCAAACGCCGCCATCGGCTCGTCGGCGCAGCTGTCGATCGTTCCCAGCGTTACCGGCGGCTCCGCCAGGGCGGGGCAGAGGATCGCGTCGAACTCCTGCGACCAGGCGACCACCATCCGCGCCAAGCCCTGCAACTGCAGCTCGGCACCGAACCCGATGACGGCGCTGACCTGCTGCGACTGCTGCCAGATCGTCCAGCTAAGCGGCTCCATGTCGTCCTCGGTCAGTTCGCGCCCGGAGATCATCTGCGCGAAGGCGATCTGCAGCGAGATCATTGGACCGAAGAGCGCCGAGAAGAGCTCGAGCATGCCCGGAGCGTTCCACGGCGGATTCGCTTCCACGACCTCGTGGCCCATGCCGCGGAGCAGCTCGGCGGCGTCGTTGACGGCCTCGATCGATGTCGGGTCAAGCGTCGCCCCCTCAAGCGGCGGGGTCAGCGTCATCGCGATCCGCAGCTTCTTGGGCGCCTCTGCAGCAAGTTCGCTGAACGGCCGTTCAGGTGCGCCCGCCCAATAGGCGTCGCCGGGTTCGTAGCCAGCGAGCACGTCCAGCGCCAACGCCGTTTCGGCAGTCGTCCGCGTCAGCACGCCGTCGATTCCAAGCATCGAACCGCCAACGTCGGGGCCCGCCGAGATCCGGCCGCGCTGGGGCTTGAGGCCTACGAGTCCGCAGCAGGCGGCCGGGATCCGCGTCGAACCGCCGCCGTCATTTGCGTGGGCGAAAGGCACCATTCCGGCCGCGACGGCTGCGGCCGATCCGCCCGATGATCCGCCGGGCGTCCTCGTCGTGTCCCAGGGGTTGCGGCTGGCACCGAATCGCCGCGGCTCCGTCGTCGGAAGAATTCCGAACTCCGGAAGGTTGGTCGATCCAACGACGATCGCCCCTGCGTCGCGTAGTCGCCGCACGAGGTATGCGTCGTGCGCCGCGCGGTGATCTCCCATCGCTTCGGCGGCAAAGGTCAGCCGAGCGCCCTCGACGGGCCGGTTGTTCTTGATCGCTA
>WLNX01000008.1 GCA_009699565.1 Actinomycetota bacterium
CTGATGGCTGCTGCCGAAGCCGACTTCACCCCGGCGGAGAGTCTTGACGGCAAGATCAAGAAGGCTGGCCGCGATGGCGTTGAGCTGTCGCTCACGGCTACCACCGATGTGCTCTCGGCGCTGTCGGCACGCCGCACGGCAGGCCAAATGCTTGTTGGGTTTGCCGCCGAACACGGTCCCGACGCCGCTGAGCTCGCTAGCTCGAAGCTGACGGCAAAGGGGCTCGATCTCCTCGTCGTGAACGACATCTCCGACCCGCAGATCGGATTCGAGAGCTCCGCCAACGAAGTGACGATCATCAGCGCAACCGCCGCGCAGCACGTTGCCAAGGCCGACAAGCTGACGATTGCAGGCCGGATTCTCGACGCAGTCGACGCTCTGCCTGCCGGTAGCCTGGCTGGCGGGAGCTAAGGGAGAGCCGGACGATGGACGATCCGTCGGCATACGATTCGTACAGGAGCGGCCTTGAACTCCTTGAGGGCGGCGACCATCACGCCGCAGTAGTCGCCCTCCTCAGAGCGCGAGACGCCGACCCGGGTGCGTCATCTGTTCGCGAGGCGCTTGGGCGGGCGTTCTTTGGCGCGCACCGCTACCGCGAGGCTGCGGAGGAGTTCGAAGCCGTCGTCGAGCGCGCCCCGACCAACGACTATGCACTGTTCTGTCTGGGGCGGTCGCTCCAGTTGCTTGGCGCCCACGACGAGGCCCGCCATCCGCTCGCGCTGGCTGCGTGCCTCCAGCCGGAGCGTGACGACTACCGCGCCTACCGCGACGCCGCCAGACGCCACGCCTCCCGCTGACGAACCGGTTGCGTTATCGCACCGGTGGTTCGCCGCGGTGCTATCTTTGGTGCTGAGCTTTCGAAGGCCGGTAGCACCGGCCACCGCAGGACCGAGAGTGGGCGCTAGCCCACTTTTTTTATCCCCTTATCCAATGAATATCACCAACATTCAAGCCGAAATAGAGGCGAAGCTGGCTGAAACTCAGCCGGCAGTCGAAGTGCTGGCCGTGGAGCAGGCGGGCAGCGGCGTAGTCCGGGTGGTAATCGATCATCCCGACGGCGTGACGCTCGACCTCTGCGCAGCCGTAACCGGAGAGCTTGACGAGGTGCGCGAGCAGGTCGGAGTCGAGGTCGCTTCACCTGGACGCGAGCGCCCGCTTTCCCGGCCCGAGCACTTTCAAAGGTTTCTTGGCCGCCGCGCGCGCGTCCGCACCCGCGAATCGCTAGAAGGGCACAAGAGTTTCACCGGCGAGCTAGTCGGCGCTTCAAACGACGAGGTAACGATCTCCGCCGGAGATTCGCTCGTCGCCATTCCGTATGCAGCGATCAAGCGATCCAACCTGGTCGAGGAGTAGTCACATGTCCACTGAAATCATCGAAGCAATGACCGCGCTCGCCAACGAGAAGGGCATCAGCCCGGACCGTTTGATCGCCGCGCTTGAGGACGCGCTGCTCTCCGCGTACAAGAAGCAGCCGACCGCGGTCAAGTACGCCCGCGTGCAACTTGACCCTGAGAATGGCGAGTATCGCGTCATCGAACTCAAGGTCCCCGAGCGGCTGGAGGCGCAGCTGATCGTCGAGGCAATCGACGAGGAGACATACCTTGACCCTGAGACCGGGGAATACGTCGAGCCGGCTGAGCCGGAGATCGATCCGGTCAAGTTCGAGCTATACCGCGATCAGATCGCCGAGGCCGACGTCACGCCAGACGACTTCGGGCGAATTGCAGCGCAAACCGCAAAGCAGGTGATCCTGCAGCGTGTGCGCGAGGCCGAACGCGACATGATGTTTGATGAGTACCAAGACCGCGTTGGCGAACTGGTCAACGGCATCGTGCAACAGTCCGATTCTCGTTACACGCTTGTTCAGCTTGGTGTCGGTGGGCGGATCGAGGCGCTGCTGCCGCGCTCGGAGCAGGTCGACGGCGAGCGCTACGACCACGGCCAGCGCGTCAAGGCCGTCATCAAGGAGGTCTCGGCCGACACGAAGGGACCTTCGATCATTCTCAGCCGCCGCGATCCGGAACTGATCAAGGCGCTGTTCGAGCTCGAAGTCCCGGAGATGGCTGACGGTCTCGTGGAGATCGCGAACGTCGCCCGCGAACCGGGCTACCGGTCGAAGATCGCCGTTGTCTCCTATGCCGATGGCGTTGACCCCGTTGGGGCCTGCGTTGGCCCCCGAGGGTCGCGCGTGCGGATGGTCGTTTCTGAGCTTCGCGGCGAGAAGATCGACATCATTCCTTTCAACGAAGAGCCCGCGCGCTTCGTAGCCAAAGCTTTGTCGCCGGCCCGGGTCCGCGAAGTGGTCGTTGACGACGAAGCCCGCCAGGCCACGGTGATCGTGCCGGACGACCAGCTTGCGCTGGCAATCGGCCGCGAGGGTCAGAACGCTCGACTGGCAGCGCGCCTTACCGGCTGGAGGATCGACATCCGTTCTGAGTCGGAATTCGCGACCGAAGCGCCCGACGGCACCGTCTCGGCAGACGAGGAGGTTGGCGGACGCTGCGTAGCGGTCCTCAGCAACGGTCGTCGCTGTCCCAACGCTGCGCTCCCAGGCACGACGTCGTGTGGACTTCCGGCCCACATCGCGCTCGGCAGGTTCCGCGGCAATTCGGTTGCGCTTGTCGCCGAACTCTCCGACGAGGAGATCGAGCGCTTTGCAGATCCGGCTGTGCCTGCAGAGGAGCTGGCCGACCGCGTGACCGCGATCGAGACCGAGGTCGACAAGGCGCAGGCCGAGGCTGCTGCACAGGCTGCCGCCCAGGCTGAGGCCGACGCCGCTGCCGCTGCGGCTGCCGCGGAGGCCGCCGATGCTGCAGCCGCCGAGAATCCCGACGCCGAGTCCGACGCGGCTTCTGACGAAGCCGCCGACGAGGCTGCGGAAGTCGAATTGGTCGAGGAAGCAGGCGAAGCGGAGGAAGCTGAGTCGGTTGAGGAGACAGTTGCGGCCGACGAAGCCGAAGAAGACACTTCAGAGGCAACCGAAGTCCAAGACGAAACCGACAGCGAAGACTGAGTGGCTTGTGGCCAATAAGCGCGTACATGAAATAGCGAAGGAACAGAACCTCTCTAGCCGTGACCTGCTGGAGATGCTCCGCGCTGCCGGAATCGAAGTAACCGCAGCTGCGTCCAGCGTTGACGAAGATGACGCTCTTCGGATTATCAAGTCAGACTCTGAACCGTCGAGCGAGAAGCGCGCCAAGTCGCCGACGACTCCCAGAGTGCCCGCCGCCCTGCGCAAGCAGGCGGCCCCCGCGCCCAAGGCTCCGGCAGCACCCAAGGCGCCAGCGGCCGAGCAGCGGAGTTTCGATCCCGGGGACGGCGGCTCCGCCGGCTCCAGTCGCGTATTCGAACCCGACGTCGCCGCGCCGATCAAACCCTCGCCGACAGGCGGTTCACGTGAGCCGGCCCTGCCGCCGGCGCCGAAGCCAAAGGGCGCTCCGCGCTCCGCGCAGCAGCAGCCGCCTCCGACGCCCAAGCCAAAGGCGCCGGAAGTCCCGGCTCCTGTGGCAGAGGCTCCTTCCGCCGAAAAGGAAGTGCCGGACGCCCCGGAACCGGAGGCCCCCGAGGAGAAGGCTCCCGAGCCTCAGACTCTCGCGCCGGGCGTTGGACCAAAGATCATTGCCCAGCCCGACCAGACAAAGCGCACTCCACGCAAGCCTGCAGCACCCGCAGCCGGAAAGCGCCGGGTTGTCATCGACTCTCAAGCCAACCGCCGGCCCGGCGGAGGGCCGCCTCCGGGAGGTTTCCCGCAGCGTCGTCCACGCCGCCGTGGCCGCCGCAAGTTTGACGACACTCCACTCGCCCCTCTCGATACCACTGCTCAGAGCGCGACTGACGCCGTACAGGTCAACAGCGGCGCAACCGTCAAGGACATCTCGGAGTACCTCGGCGTCCCGGTCCCCGATCTGATCAAGCAGCTGATGATGATGGGCGAGATGGCGACGCTTACCCAGACCCTTTCCGACGAGGCGATCGTCATCCTGGCCGAGGCGCTCGGCAAGGAAGTTGAAATTGTCAGCGCCGCCGAAGAGGAAGCGCAGGAGCTCCAGTTCGCTGATGAGGAAGAGGACCTGATCGAGCGGCCGCCCGTCGTCACGATCATGGGTCACGTCGATCACGGCAAGACCTCGCTGCTCGACGCAATCCGCAAAACGGAGGTTGTCGCAGGCGAAGCCGGCGGCATCACCCAGCACATCGGCGCCTATCAGGTTCATCACGACGGGCGCCTGATTACGTTCCTCGACACGCCGGGTCACGAGGCGTTCACCGCGATGCGTGCTCGCGGTGCTCAGGTCACCGACATCGCCGTGATCGTGGTCGCGGCCGATGACGGGCCGAAGCCGCAGACCGACGAGGCCATCGACCACGCCCGCGCGGCAGGCGTCCCGATTGTTGTCGCGGTCAACAAGGTTGACAAGGAAGGCGCAGATCCTACGAGGGTCCGCACCGAGATGACGGAGCGCAAGCTTCAGCCCGCCGAGTGGGGCGGGGAGACTGAATACGTCGACGTGTCGGCGCGTTCAGGTGAGGGTCTGGACGAGCTGCTCGAGACGCTTCTTGTTGTCTCTGAGCTTGAGGACCTCAAAGCGAATCCAAATACGGACGCGAGCGGGATTGTGGTCGAGTCGAAGCTTGACCCCGGCCGCGGTCCGGTTGTCACAGTTCTTATTCAGCGGGGCACGCTCGAGGTTGGGGACGCATTCGTTGCGGGCTCGCATTGGGGCAAGGTCCGCGCGATGCACGACCACACCGGCGCGGTCCGAGATAAGGCGACTCCGGGAGACCCAGTCGAGCTGCTCGGCTTCGACGGCGTTCCCGACGCCGGCGAGATTCTGCGCGTCACCAAGGACGAGAAGGTTGCCCGCCAGCAGGCGGAGGAGCGCCAGACCCGGCTTCGCAACGAAGCCCAGGCGCGCCGGTCCGGTCGCAAGATCTCCTTTGACGACCTCTTCACTGGAATCCAAGAGGGCGTGCTCAAGGATCTCAACCTTGTTCTCAAGGCTGACGTCTCGGGCTCGCTTGAGGCCTTCGAGGACGAGATTGCCAAGCTTCCCCAGGACGAGATCTCAGTCAACATCATCCACCGGGCAGTAGGCGGGATCAACGAGTCCGACGTGATGCTCGCCGCAGCCTCCGACGCGGTGATTCTTGGTTTCAATGTTCGTCCGGTTGGCGACGCCCGCGCTGCTGCAGACCGGGAAGGCGTGGAGATCCGCAGCTACACGGTGATCTACAACGCCCTGAGCGAACTTCGCGACGCGATGTCCGGCATGCTGGAGCCGGAGGAAGTCGAGGAGGCCCTTGGTACCGCAGAGGTCCGGCAGACCTTCAAAGCTTCAAAGGTCGGCACGATTGCCGGCTGCCAAGTCACCTCGGGCAAGCTTGTTCGCAACGCGGCGGTCCGGGTCGTCCGCGACGGAACGATCATCTACGAGACGACGATCGATTCGCTCAAGCGCTTCAACGACGACGCCAAGGAGGTCGCAGAGGGCTTTGAATGCGGCATCGTGCTCGCCAGCTTCCAAGATGTTAAGGAGGGCGACGTGCTCGAAGCCTTCACAACCCGCAAGGTTGAGCGCGAACTGGCCTGAGGCCCTCGCCTCCGGTCGGCCGACTGCCAAGCCGATGGCATCCTCAAGAATGCGACGCGTCGACGAAGCGATCCGAGAGGTCGCTGCCGACACGATCACAAAAGCGATCAAGGACCCTCGTGTCGGCTTCGTGACAGTCACCGACGTGCAGACCACGCCCGACCTGAGCAGTGCGCGTGTGCACGTCAGCGTCTTCAAAGCGCCGTTGGGGCCGGACGACTGCATAACCGCGCTGAACGCAGCCCACGGCGTGGTGCAGCGGGAGCTCGCCCGTCAGTTACGATTGAAGAGAACGCCAACCATTGAGTTCGTGCTCGATTCCACTCCGGCCCGCGCGGCGCGGGTGGAGGAGATCCTCGACCAAGTGATGCCCGAGGAGCTCGACCAGAACTAATGACGCCAACATTGACCGAAAGCCGTGAGCAGACGATCGCCGTCCTCGGAGAGGGCGACCGCTTTCTCCTCGTCACTCACGAGCATCCCGACGGCGACGCCGTCGGCTCGCTACTTGCGATGAAGATGATCCTTGAGCAGCTGGGCAAGGACGTCATCACATTCATCGCTCAGGGAGACCTCCCGCTCTCTTACGAATATGGCTGGGTCAACGTCTCCGACGTTGTCGCCGAGGTGCCCGACGACGTAGGCGATCGCATCGTCGTCTTCCTCGACTGCGGGAACACCGAGCGCAGTCCGATCGCCGAAAGGGAGGCACCGCCGCAGCAGGTCCTGAACATCGATCATCACCACGACAACACTCGATTTGGGGGCATCGATCACGTCGTCGAGGACGCCTCCTCAACGGCCGAGATTGTTTGGGACCTCGCCGCCGGCCTCGGGGTAGAGCTCACCGCCGACATGGCTGAATGCCTATACCTAGGTCTGATCACCGATACCGGACGCTTCATGTATCCCAACGCGACTCCGCGCTCTCACGAGATGGCAGCGGAGCTGATTGCCACAGGGATCGACGCCAACCTGATCTTCCGCCGCGTCTACGAGTGCCTGCCGGAGGCCAAGCTGAGACTGTTCGGCCGCGCACTCAGCAACGCCGAGCGCCATCTCGGAGGAAAACTGACGCTGGCGGTATTGAGCGCCGAAGACTTCGAACAGAGCGGGGCGCCTTCGAGCTTCACCGAGGGAATTGTCGATTTTCTGAGAGCGGTTGACGGCACCCAAGTCGCGGCTCTGATCCGCGAAACATCGGAGGGCGGCACCGAGAGCTACCGGATTTCGATGAGGTCCAGTGACGGCACGGTTGACGTCTCGAAGATCGCCCGCGCAGGCGGCGGCGGCGGCCATCCGGCTGCCGCAGGCTTCAAGAGCGAACTCGCCCGTGGCGATCTGATCGCGCTCCTCTGCGCCGAGATCGAAGCGCAGTCCTAATACAAAGTGGACGGAATCATCCTCGTCGACAAGCCTGCCGGGCTTTCCTCGCACAAGGTCGCCAATGATGTTCGTCGCGCTCTCGGCGTGAAGAAGGCGGGGCATGCCGGGACGCTTGATCCGTTTGCCACCGGGCTGCTGATTGTTCTGGTCGGGCGTGCCAGACGGGTCCAGAGGTTCTTCATGGGGATGTCCAAGGACTACGAGGCGGTTGCGAGGTTCGGGGCGGTTTCCACAACCGGTGACCCGGAAGGCGAGATCACCGCAACGGGCACGCACGCCCCGCAGCATCTCGATCTGGTCAGCGGACGGATCTCGCAGACTCCGCCGATCTACAGCGCCCTGAAGGTCGATGGCAAGCGGGCCTATGAGCGGGCGCGCGCGGGGGAGCAGTTTGAGATCCCGGCGCGCGAGGTCGAAATCTTCGAGTTCCGCGAGCTTGGACGCGAGGACGACCGCGTCCGCCTGAAGATCAGCTGCTCCTCGGGTACCTATGTCAGAAGCCTTGTCGCCAATCTGGGAGATGCGTACACCGAGGAGCTCCGCCGCACCAGGATTGGGCCGTTCTCGGTCGAGGACTGCGATGCCGGTGCGGTCGTCGGCATGGAGCACGCCCTCGGCTTCTTCTCTTCAGTCCTGCTTGGAGACGAAGACGGAAGGAAGGCGAGTCACGGAGTCGCGGTTGAGGCGCCGCCGGAGGCGCAAAAGCCCCGCTTGAGCAGCGTCAATGACGTTGTCCCGGCCGAGGTGCTGCTGCTTGATGGCGCTGGCCCGGTGGCGCTCGCGGAGAGGCGGGACGACGGAATGCTCAAGCCCGTCGTAGGGTTCCGGGAGTGAAGGTCACTCCTCTCAGCGAAGCAACGCCCCGTCCGCGCACCGTCGCGGTCGGTAGCTTCGACGGGGTTCACCTAGGGCATCGCGAAGTGATCGCGGGAGCCGACACGGTCCTCACATTCGATCCGCACCCGATGGCCGTGACATCGCCCGGCAAGGAGCCGCCGCTGCTGACGACGCTGGAGCGCAAGGCCGAGCTGCTCGGCGAGCTTGGCGTTGAGGAGATGGTTGTCGTGTCCTTTGACGCTGACTTCGCGCAGCGCAGCGCGAGCCAGTTCGTTGACGAGGTGCTGGTTGAGCGGCTCGGCGCAAGCCATGTTCGGATCGGCAGCAACTTCGGATTCGGCCATCGCGCGCAGGGGCGGCCGGAGACGCTGCTCGCGGACGAGCGATTTGAGACGACGATCGTGCCGCTCTTTGACCTGGCAGGGGAGACCGTCAGCTCAAGCCGCATCAGGGGCCTCATCCGCGCCGGCGAGGTTGCCGATGCTGCGCGCCTTCTCGGGTCCCAATTTGTCTTTGAGGGCGTCGTTGAACACGGGGAGAAGCGGGGAAGGGAGCTTGGCTACCCCACCGCCAATCTCTCTCCAGCGGCGCCGCTCTGCACGCCGGGCCAGGCCGTCTACGCCGGGCGGGTTCGACTCGAAGATGGCTCGACGATGAGGGCCGCGATCAATGTCGGCCTGCGGCCGATGTTCAACAGCGGTCTCGGCGAGCTGATCGAGGCATACGTGCTTGATTTCGAGGGGGACCTCTACGGCCAGCGACTCTCCGTGGAATTCGTCGAGCGGCTGCGCGGCGAAGAGCGCTTCGACAGCGTCGAATCACTGATTGAGCAGATGGCGTCCGATGTCGAAGCGACTCGTGCGCAGATCGAGCTTTAGCGCCGTGGGCTGCTAGCCTCCGACAGTCGATGAGCACACTAACTCCTGAAAAGACCCGCGAGATTGCCGCCACCTACGGTGGAGGCGAGCAGAACACCGGTGACACGCGTGTTCAGATCGCTCTTCTGAGCCAGCGGATCACCGATCTCACCGAGCACCTTCGGGACCACAAGAAGGATCACGCTTCGCGCCGGGGTCTGCTGATGCTCGTCGGTCGCCGTCGTCGACTGCTGAACTACCTGCAGAGCAGCGATCTCGAGTCCTACCGTGAGCTGGTTGCCGCTCTCGGTCTGCGCAAGTGAGCATTATCGAGCCAGGCACGCTTGTGCCGCCCTTCAAGCTCGCCCGCGAGGACGGCTCCAGCTTCACGGAAGCCGACCTTCAAGGGAAGACGACCGTTCTCGTCTTCTACCCGTTCGCGTTCAGCCCGGTCTGCACAAACCAGCTTCAGGTGTATACCGAGGCCCTTCCGGAGATAACGGCCGATGGTGCTTCGATCTACGCGGTTTCTACGGATCCGTCCTACTCGCAGGCAGCGTTTCGGGAGCAGCTAGGCGTCCCGATCGAGCAACTTTCCGATTTTGAGCCCAAGGGCGAGGCCGCGAAGGTATTTGGCGCCTACTTTGACCCTGCCGGGATGACCAATCGAGCCCTCGTGATCGTCGGTCCCGACGGCTGTGTCGTCTGGAGCCACCTCGCCGACAGCCCCGGTGACCTGCCGGGCGTCAACTTGATCATCGACGCGCTCGCGGCAAACTAGCCGCTAGGCGGCTGCGGCGCGAGCTTCGATGTCCGCTGCCAGCAGCGGGGCCAGCACTTCGGCGCGGTACTCGAAGATCGATTCCACGTCCCGCCCGACGAACAGCTTGTGCGCGATGTCGCCCGCGGGTCCATAGCCGATCGAGTAGCGCACGATGTCGCGCATCAGGGTTCGCTCTCCCGGTAGCGGCTCAAACGTGTGCGTGTGGTGCCAGAGTTTGTAGGGGCCCTTGATCTGCGTATCAACAAAGAGCTCGCTGGGTTGCCACTGCTCGATCAGCGTCTTCCAGCGGATCGGCATGCGGTGGATCTTCAGGCGGTACTCGATCAAGGCTCCGGCGAACATCGCGATCGGCCGCTCGGTCGTCACCTTGAAGGCGAGCAGCGGAGGAGTGATTGCTTCGAGGTTCCATGCGTCCGCGAAGAAGGGGAAAACCTCTTCGGGTGTGCCGTCCAGTTCCTGTTCGCGTTCGAGAGTGTGAACTGTCATCAGAGGGGGTACGCCGCCGGCCGCCTTGCAGATCTACTCTAGTCAGAGTGAGCCGCGATCTAAGCAGCAGGATGGTTGACCCGATTGGCCCTGACGACCACATCAGAGGGCCGGCCGACTCCGGAGAGCTGATCGTTTACGCAGAGTTCAGTTGCCCGGATTGCGCTGTCGCCGCCGCCCGGATCAAGGAGAGTGATCTGCGCGTCGCCTTCCGCCACTTTGCGCTCGAGTCGCGCAGCCCACGGGCTGTGAAGCTGGCAATTGCATCCGAGGCTGCGGGACGCCAGGGACTCTTCTGGGAATTTCACGATTCGCTCTTCGGAGACCAGGGACACCTCGACGATCCGCACCTGTGGCAGCGCTGCGAAATGCTGGGAATCGATCTGGATCGGTTCGAGGCCGACAGACGAGACCCGCTGCTGGCCGAGAGGGTTGCCCGCGACGGGGTGGACGCCATGCGCGCCGGGGCCACGGGCGCTCCGTCTTTTGTGATCGACGGGGTTCTCGCCAACAGCCTGCCCGCGGCGGGCTGAGAGGGTTGATGCGCCACAATCGCGCAGGCGGCTAAGATGGTCAGCAATCGGATATCGAAAGATTTTTAACTAGCAGGCCGCAGGATCCGAAGGCGGCCTCGAAGAGGAGTTCAACACCCAATGACTACCAACACTGTGACCACGGTCTCGGCTGAGATCGGTGGCACTGAAATCTCGCTGGAAACCGGCAAGATGGCAAAGCAGGCCGGAGGTTCCGTAGTTGTCCGCCAAGGCGACACGATGGTCCTCTGCACAGCGACCGTCGGCAACCTGCGCGACGTAGATTTTCTTCCACTGACCGTTGACGTTGAGGAGCGCATGTACGCCGCGGGCAAGATCCCCGGTTCGTTCTTCAAGCGTGAAGGCCGCTCAGGCGAGAAGGGCACGCTCACTGCCCGCATGATCGACCGTCCGATCCGCCCGCTGTTCCCCAAGGGCTGGCATTACGAGACGCAGCTTGTGGCAATGCCTCTGAGCGTGGATCACGTGCACCCCTATGACATCCTCGCAATGAACGGCGCCTCGGCTGCCCTGATGATTTCCCAGGTTCCGCTGCCGACTCCGGTCGGCGCGGTGCGAATTGGCAAGATCGACGGAAGCTTCGTGATCAACCCTGCCGAGGAGCTTCTGCTGGAGGGCTGCGAGCTTGATCTCGTCGTCGCTGGCACCGACGAAGCAATTCTGATGGTTGAGGCGGGAGCCAGCGAGATCGGCGAGGAAGAGATTCTCGACGCGCTTGACATCGCTCACGGCGAGATCAAGAAGATCTGCGCGCTTCAGCGCGAGCTCGCCGAGAAGGCCGGACGCGAGAAGATGGTTGTTGAGGCTCCCAGCCTTGACGAGGGTCTGATCGAGCAGGTGCGCAGCTCACACGGCGCCGATCTCGAAGCCGCGACCCAGGTAGAGGACAAGCTCGCCCGTCAGGATGCATGCAACGCCGTCTGCGACGCAATTGTCGCCCAGTACGCCGGCGATGAGAGCGCTTCCGACTACGGTCAGAAGAAGGCCGACGCATTGTCAATCTTCGCCAAGCTCGAAAAGGCGATGATCCGCAACCGGATCGCCGTCCAGAAGAAGCGCCCCGACGGACGCGACGCCAACCAGATCCGCGACATCTCGATCGAAGTTGGAGTTGCCCCCCGGACCCACGGTTCGGCGCTCTTCACTCGCGGTCAGACGCAGGCGCTGTCGGTAGCGTCGCTGGGAACGCTGAAGGAAGAGATGCGTCTCGACACGCTTGGGCTTGAGAAGAACCGCTTCTACTGGCACCACTACAACTTCCCGCCGTTCTCGGTCGGCGAGGCAGGCTTTATGCGTGGTCCCAAACGCCGCGACATCGGTCACGGTGCGCTCGCAGAGCGCGCTCTGGTCCCAGTCGTTCCGGACACGGAGACCTTCCCGTACACAATTCGGGTTGTCTCCGACATCCTCGAATCGAACGGTTCTTCCTCGATGGCTTCGGTCTGCGGATCGTCGCTGTCGCTGATGCAGGCCGGTGTGCCGCTGAAGGCTCCGGTCGCCGGAATCGCGATGGGTCTGATCAAGGAAGGCGACGACTACATCGTGCTGACCGACATCGCCGGCGTTGAGGATCACCTCGGCGACATGGACTTCAAGGTTGCCGGCACTGAGGAGGGCATCACCGCCCTCCAGATGGACATCAAGATCACGGGAGTGACCTTCGACATCCTCAAGGATGCTCTCAGTCAGGCTAAGGATGCCCGGCTGAACATCCTCGGTCAGATGAACGCTGTCATCTCAGCGCCAAGCGCCGAGATGTCGCCGTACGCGCCTCGCATCATCCAGATTCAGATCGACCCCTCGCAGATCGGCATGCTGATCGGCAAGGGCGGCGAGACGATTCGCGGGCTCGCTGAAGAGTTCGAATCGCAGATCGACGTTAACGACGATGGTCAGGTCCTGATCTACTCCGGCAACGGTGAGCTCGGCGAAGCACTTCGCGAGCGGATCACGACGATGATGAAGGAAGTCGAAGTCGGAGACGAGTTCACAGGCAAGGTGGTCAAGACGACCACCTTTGGCGCCTTTGTCGAACTGGCAAAGGGCACCGACGGGCTGCTCCACATCTCGAACGTATCGCCAGGCGAGCGCGTTGAGAACGTAGACGACGTCCTTTCCAGGGGCGACGAAATTCAGGTTCGCGTCGTAGAGGTTGATCGCGAGCGGGGCCGTATTGGGCTTCGTCTGGCGGACGATCCGTCGATTGCCGGCAAGAGCGCGGACGAATTGGCTGCAGCGGTCGCAGGTGGCGGCGGTGGCGGCGGGCAGCGCCGCGAGCGCAGCGGCGGCGACGGCGGCGGCTCAGACCGTCCGCGTCATCGTCGCGGTGGACGCGACCGCGACTGAGGCTCAGCATGAGTAACGACGGACCGGCTTCAGACGACCCAATCCGGGTCGCCGTTGCCGGGGCCGCCGGCCGAATGGGCACGGCGGTCTGCGAGGCGGTTGAGGCGGCCAGCGACATGGTTCTTAGCGGCCGCGCCGACCCCGCGCTTGGCGTAACGCTTGCAGAGGTTCTTGCGGGCGCCGACGTGCTCGTTGATTTCACGCAGCCGGACTGTGCTGTTGACAACGCGCGCGAGGCTACGGCCCAAGGCGTCCATGTCGTGATCGGCACTACGGGGTTCGATGCTGCGGAGCTTTCCGGCCTCACCGGAGCCAACATCATCGCTGCGCCCAACTTTGCGATTGGAGCTGTCTTGATGATGAAGTTTGCCCAGCAGGCTGCAGAGCTGCTGCCAAAGGCTGAGATCATCGAACTGCACCACGACAAGAAGCTCGACTCGCCGAGCGGGACAGCAGCCCGCACGGCCGAGATGATCGCCGAGGTGACCGGTGGCGAAGTGCCGGTGCATTCCGTCCGCCTGCCTGGGCTTGTCGCGCACCAAGAGGTCATCTTCGGCGGGGTCGGCGAAACGCTGACGATCCGACACGACGCGCTTGATCGTTCGTCGTTCATGCCAGGGGTGGTTCTTGCGATCCGCCGCGTTGGCAACCTGAAGACTTCGCCTGTGATCGGGCTGGAGCAGATCCTGTGACCGACACGCTCGGCGCAATCATCACCGCGATTGTCACTCCGTTCGATCAGGCGGGAGACGTCGACGAGGAAGGCTTCGTTGAACTTCTTGCCCACCTTGCGGCAAACGGCTCGGATGGGTTCGTCATCTGTGGGACGACGGGGGAGGCCGCGACCCTGTCGGTTGAAGAGCACCTGCGGCTGATTGAGCTTGCCGTTGCCGAGCGGCCCGCCGGGACGACGATCATTGCCGGCGCCGGTTCCAACGACACCCGTCACGCAGTCGAGATGAGCGAGAAGGCGACCGAACTTGGAGCAGACGCGCTGCTGTCCGTCACTCCCTACTACAACAGGCCAAACGAGCGCGGCATAAAGGCTCACTACGAGCGAATCATCGAGGCCACGAACCTGCCGATCGTCCTCTACAACATCCCTTCGCGGACGGGGACCAACCTGAGCAACGAGTTCGTCGCCGAGCTGGCGCAGCTCGAGAGGATCGACTATCTCAAGCAGGCCAACCCGGCTGACGTCAAGCAAATTGACGGTCTCGGCCTCTATGCCGGCAACGACGACATGTTGGCCGAGGTCCTTGACCTCGGCGGGCTGGGCGGCATCCTCGTGGCAAGCCACCTTGTCGGGCCTCAGATGAGGCAGATGGTTGAGGAGCCGGCGAGGCGCGCCGAGTTGCACGAGCAACTGACCGAAATCTTTGACGCGATGGGCGTCACTACCAACCCGATCCCGGTCAAGGCCGGGCTCACACTGATGGGACTGCCCGCAGGCCCACTGAGACTTCCACTGGTTGAGGCCAGCAGTGAGGAGCGGGCCGCAGTAGCGGCTGCTCTGAGCAGGCTCGGCCTCGCATAACAGAGACGAGAACTGATGTCCGACTCAACGCTGCGCGTCCTGCCCCTTGGCGGGCTCGGCGAAATTGGCAAGAACATGACCGTTGTAGAGATCGACGGGAGGCTGCTCGTGATCGATTGCGGCGTCCGCTTCCCGACTGCGGAGATGGTGGGGATCGACTTGGTGCTCCCCGACTTCTCCTACCTTCAGGGCCGCGTTGACGACATCGAAGGCATCGTCATCACGCACGGCCACGAGGACCACCTCGGCGCACTGCCGTGGATGCTCCGCGAGCTCGCCCGCGAGGGTGAGCTGCCGCCGCTCTTTGGGGCGCCTCTGACGATGGCGATGGCCCGTTCGAAGCTCGACGAGCACAAGATCAAGCAGATTGAGATCGAAGACGTGAAGCCCGGAGAGGAGCTCGAGCTCGGACCGTTCACTGTCGAGCTGATTCAGATGACTCATTCGATCCCCGATGCGATGGCGGTATCGATCACGACCGACCTCGGGACGATGCTGATAACCGGGGACTACAAGTTCGACCAAACTCCAGTCGACAGCCGGCCTGCCGACCTCGGGCGACTCGCTCAGCTGGGCTCCGACGGGCTGCTGCTTCTCTGCGGCGACTCGACCAACGCCGACCGGCCGGGGTATTCCGAGAGCGAGTCCGGAGTCGGTCCGCACCTGGAACAGGCTTTCTCGGGCTGCGAAGGGCGGATCATCGTCACCTGCTTTGCGTCCAACATTCACCGCGTTCAGCAGGTTGTGGACGCAGCTGAGGCACTCGGGCGGAAGGTTGCGCTGGTGGGCCGCTCGATGCGCAAGAACACAAACATTGGCCGCTCGTTGGGTCACATCGACTTCCCGGAAGGGATGCTGGTTCAGCCGCGCGCGTTGGGGAGCCTGCCCGACGACGAGATCGTGATCATCTGCACCGGCTCTCAAGGAGAGCCGCTCAGCGCGCTCAGGCGGATGGCGTTCAGCGAGCACCGCGAGGTCGAACTGCGGCGCGGCGATACCGTTGTTTTCAGCGCAACCCCGGTCCCGGGGAACGAGCGAGCAGTCTCAGAGACGATCGACAGGCTCTACCACATCGGCTGCACCGTTCTGACGCCGCGGGACGCGCCGATCCACGCCTCCGGACACGGATATGCGGAAGAACTGAAGTTGATGCTCAACCTGACGAAGCCGAAGTACGTGATGCCGTTCCACGGCGACTTTCAAAGGCTGGAGATGCACGGTGCGCTCGCCGAGGCGGTCGGTATCGACTCTCAGAACATCTTCAAGGGCGAAAACGGACTCCCACTCGAAATCACTGCTCGCGGAGCTGCGTTCGGTCCTCAGGAGCAGTCGGGGATGGTCTTTGTCGACGGGGTTGAGCTAGGGGAGGTAAACGAGGCTCCGCTGCGGGACCGGCGGATGCTGAGCGCCGACGGAATCTTCGTCGTCGTCGCGACGATCTCTGGAGAGGACGGCGCCTCCGTCGCCGATCCGGAGATCATCTTCCGCGGCGTACCGTTCCCAGACGAGGCAAATGAACTGCTGGACGACATCCGCGCCGGCGTCGAAGTGACGATCGACCGCGCAGCCAAGGAGTCCGTCACGGAGTTGGACGTAATTCAGGAGATGCTCCATGACGACCTTGCAGCGCTTGTCTACGATCGCCTGCGGCGACGGCCGATGGTGCTTCCGGTAGTCGTCGAAGTTTAAGTTTCGTCGCCGTCGGTCAAGGGCAGGCGGACTACAAAGCGCGAGCCGGGGTCCGCATCTTCGATCGCCACGCTGCCGCCGTGAGCCTCGGCAACTGAACGCACGATGGCCAGTCCCAGCCCGCTCGATCCTCCGCGGTCGCCGTCGCGCCGTACGAAGCGTTCGAAGATCCGCGCGCGCTGCTCCGGCGCGATGCCCGGTCCGTTGTCGCTCACGCTGAGAACTGCCGAAGAACCCTCCGCGGCAACCGCAACCACCACGGCCGTGGCCGCTGGGGTATGCCGGATCGCGTTCTCGGTGAGGTTTGTGACGAGTCGGTGAAGCTCGTCCCGGTCGCCGATCACAATCGTTGGGGCCTCTGCTTCGACCGTCAGCACGTGGTCGTCGGTCAGCGCCTCGGCTTCGGCCACAGCCTCCCTCACCACGGATGCCAAATCCAGTGGCCTGCGCGTCAGCGTTTGCTGGCCGTCGCTGCGTGCCAACAGGAGCAGGTCGGCGACAATACGTCGCATCCGTTGGGAGCTGCGGAGGGCTGCGTCCGCGGCCTCCTTGCGGTCGCCGTCCAGCTCGTCCGACAGCAGTTCAAGATTTGCAAGGATGCTCGTCAGCGGCGTCCTCAGCTCGTGCGACGCATCGGCTACAAACTCGCGTTGACGAGAGAGGGCTCCCTCGGTCTCCTGCCGCGAGTCATCGAGCGAGCTGAGCATCTCGTCGAATGTTCTCGCCAGCTCGGCCACCTCGTCATCGGTCTCCGGTTGCGGGACGTGCAGATCCGGGTCGCGCGTCCGCGTGATCTCCTGTGCGGCGGCGGTCAGGTCTGTGATCGGGCGCAGCGACCTCCTTGCGAGGGCCAGGCCGCCGAGGAGGGCGAGCATTGCGCCCCCGAGCACGCCAATCAACAGGATCAACCAGAGGCGGCTTACAGTTCGGTCGAGGTCTTCGAGCGGGCGGGCGTACTCGATCCAGACCGGCAGCGTCAGCTGCGGCTGCCCGCCGGACACGCTGCTCAGGAGCGCGTAGCGGGTTGCGACGAGATAGCCGCGAAACTCGCGGATACCTGGCGAGACAGGTGGCCCCAACTCGGCGGCTCCCGGGGTGGCGCCGTCCGGGACGGGCTCTCGGTTACCCCAGAAGAGTCTGATCGTTGCGTTGTTTGGTGCCCCGTAGAGCTCCAGCGGCGGGCTGATGCGATAGCCCGAGGGGCTACGGGGAGTGACGCTGAGTCTCTCCTCAAGTCTGTCTGCAGCGCTGCTCGTGTCGTCGACGAAGTCGGACCGGATTTGGGTGCTTGTGAGCTCGCCGAATATGACGGCAAAGGCGCACAGAATCAGGAAGGTGAGCCCGGCTGACACGACCGCCAGGCGCCAGCGGATGCTCAGGCGGTTAAACACGGAGTACGTACCCGACGCCTCTAACCGTGTGCAGCAGACGCGGTTCATCGTCAGCTTCGAGTTTGCGCCGAAGGTTGGAGACAAAGACTTCAATCGTGTTCGTGTCGGCGAAGGGGTCGTATCCCCAGATGTCCTCCAGCAGCTGTTGGCGGCTGATCACCACCTTCTGATTTCGAATCAGGTATTCGAGCAGTTCGAATTCCCGCTGAGTCAGGTCAACCCGGCGTTGCCCGCGTAGTACTTCGTAGGCGTCCGGATTGAGCGTGAGGTCCTCGAAGGTGATGCTTGCAGAGCCGCGTGGAGGCCTCCTGCGAAGCAGCGCTCGCAGCCGCGCAAGCAGCTCGTCGCGTTCAAAGGGCTTGACCAGGTAATCGTCGGCGCCGGCATCAAGACCTTCGACCTTTGATTCGGTGGCGTCGCGGGCTGTAAGCACCAGAATTGGGACGTCTCCCTGCTCGCGCAGCCGCCGGGCAACCTCGGCTCCGTCGAGCAGCGGCAGGCCAAGGTCGAGGACGACCAGATCCGGATTGAACGTCGAGGCGTGGGCGAGGGCACTCTCGCCGTCGCGGGCGATCTCGGTTGTGTAGCCGTCGATTCGAAGGATTCTCTGGACGACCTCGGCGATCGCCTCGTCATCTTCGACGATAAGCACTCTTGCGGCTCGGTTGGACATGACTCAGCAAGGGTACGCGCTTACGTTTGCGGTACCTAAAGGGGCTTGGACGTCGGCGTCGAAGAGCGATTAACCGATGGCTACTACGAAGACAAAAGCCAAACCTCGCAGCAAGAGTGCGCCCAAGCGGAAGGTAACTGCAAAGCCGCAGGCCAAAACGCGCAACAAACCGCGCAAGAGCCAGACCAAAGGGTTCAAGCTGTCCGAGCTCACTCAGCGCCAGCGCGACATGCTCGGGCTTGGCCTCGTCGCGCTCGCGCTGTTCGTCGCTTTCCCTCTCTATTCCGGAGGCGATGCGGGAATTGGCGGTGAGCAGTTTGTCGCCGGGCTCCGCTGGGTCTTCGGGCAGGTCGCCTATCTGATTCCGCCGGTCCTTGCTGTGAGCGGGCTCGTGCTCATTCTCCGTCCGGTCCTCCGCTTCCCGCAAACACTCCTCGCCGGGGGCATCTGCCTGCTCGCAGGGGCTGCCCTCGCGCTCGCGGCGGGGACTGGGGGAGCGGGAGCAGCGGGCGGACGCTCGCCGGCAATCGACGCTTCACAGTTCGGCGAGCGTGGAGGGGCGCTCGGCGATATCGCGTACTACGCGACGGGGACGGTTGTGGGGGCTTTCGGGAGCCACATTCTCTCCGTCTTCCTCCTGCTTGCAGCCGTGCTCCTGCTTAGCGGGTTGTCGATCGCCTCCGTTGTGAAGCACGGCAGTCAGGGCCTGCGCGACCTCGTCGAGGTGGCAGTCAACGCATTGCGCGGGCTGTCCTCAATTGGCACCCGCTCTCAGCCGATTTCGCCGCCGGAGCCCGAGGGCTTCGAGCCGACCGTTCAGGCGCTGGCTCCCGTTGAGTTCTTTGACCTTGGCGCCGGCCTTGACGAGCCGACCCCCGAGGTTGCCGCAGAGGAGCCGGAGCTCACCGACGAAGCCGCTCCAGAGCCTCTGCCCGCAAAGCAGCGGAAGGCCCCGTCAAAGAAATCGAAGAGCGAGGCAGCCGCTGCGCCGACCGAGTTCATCCTGCCGGATGCCAACCTGCTCAAGCGGAGCTCGAAGAAGGGCGCAACCCCGGATACCGCAGATCAGGGCCGTGTTGCCGCTGCTCTGATCGAGGCCCTTCAACACCACCGGATTGACGCGACCCTCGTTGGGACGGTCTCGGGGCCACACATCACGCGCTACGAGCTGCGTCTCGCACCCGGCGTCAAGATGAACAAGATCGGTGCGCTAAAAGATGACCTCGCCTACGCACTCGCGGCCACCGATATCCGAATCCTTGCACCGATCCCAGGCAAGCAGGCAGTCGGCGTGGAGGTCCCCAATCGCAAGCGCTTGGAAGTCACGCTCGGCGATGTTTTCCAAGACCTGCCGATCGACGCCAGCCCGCTCACGGTCTTCTTGGGCAAGGACGTTGGCGGACGCCCCGTTACCGCCGACCTTGCCCGCATGCCGCACCTGTTGATCGCCGGCACGACAGGTGCCGGCAAGTCCGGCGCTGTCAATGCGATGCTCAGTTCAATCCTGCTGCGCGCCACTCCCGAGCAGGTCCGCCTAGTCCTGGTCGATCCCAAGCAGGTAGAGCTCAATCACTACGAGGCGATTCCGCACCTGCTGACTCCCGTCATAACCAGTCCGCGCATGGCCGCCAACGCGTTGGCGAACCTGGTTCGCGAGATGGAGTGGCGGTACGGAGTGATGTCGGTTGCCCGCACTCGGTCGCTGGAGGAGCTCAACAAGCACCGCGTTGGAGAGGGAGACGAACCGCTGCCCTACCTACTGTGCGTGATCGACGAGCTCGCCGACCTGATGATGGTTGCGCCGGCCGACGTCGAAAACGCAGTAATTCGGCTCGCACAGAAGGCCCGCGCCGTCGGCATCCACCTGGTCCTTGCGACACAGAGTCCGAGGGTTGACGTAATCACCGGGATGATCAAGGCTAATGTGCCATCTCGCATTGCCTTCGCGGTTTCGAGCCAGACCGACTCCCGGGTGATTCTCGATCAGAACGGTGCTGAGAGCCTCCTCGGTCAGGGCGACATGCTCTTCTC
>WLNX01000080.1 GCA_009699565.1 Actinomycetota bacterium
CGCTGTCGGTCCAAAGTTGGTCCAGCTTCAGGCCGGCGGCCCCAAGGTCGTCGGCCAGTCGCTGCTCAGTGAACTTTGCGCTCACCTCGGTGCGGAGCTCCTCCCCCGAGGCGAAGTCAACCTGAAGCGAGATCGCCGGGATCGTCACGTGCATCGCGCGGCTGGCGCGAAGGCGCATCTCGATCCATTCGCGGCCGCGGTCGTAGAAGGCGACGTGCTCGAAGGCGTCGACGTCAAAGTCGGCGCCGAGGCCGCGGTTGATCACGTTGAGCACGTTGCGGTTGAAGGCCGCGGTCACTCCGGCGCTGTCGTTGTATGCGGCTTCGATAATCGCCGGGTCCTTGACGAGGTCGGTCCCGAGCAGCAGGTGGTCGATGCCCGGCCGCAGCAGTGAACCGATAGCCCGCAGCAACTGACGCCGCGTGCCCGGAACAAAGTTGCCGATTGTGCCGCCGAGCAGCGCGACGACGCGCGGAGCGCCATCAATTGGCGGCGGAATGTAGTCGAGGTGGCGCTCAAAGTCTCCGACCACGCCGACGATTTCCGCCGACTCGAATCGCTCGCTGCAGATCTGCGAGCAGCGTCGCACCATCGCTTCGGTCACGTCGAAGGGGACGTACCGGCGCAGCGTGCCGGCGGCAGCACCCTGATCGAGCAGGATCATCGTCTTTTCGGCCGTTCCCGAACCGAGTTCAACCAGCTCGGCCATTGCGCTGGCGGCGACGATTTCGGCTCCGCGGGAATCAAAGATTGAGCGCTCCGCGCGCGTCGGGTAGTACTCCGGCAGGTCGCAGATTTGGTCGAACAGCTCGCCGCCAACTTCGTCGTAGAAGTGCTTTGGGGCCAGCTCCTTGAACGGGCGCGTCAGCCCGTCGAGGACGTCGTCCGCGAGCGTCCGTTCGTCACTCTCGTTCAGTGGGCAGATGATCTGGACCCGTTCGCTGCTCATCGCTTCACGTCCCTTGCCAGTCGTACTCCGGAGAAGATCTGGCGCCGCTGCGGCAGGTCCCAGTTGCGGAAGCTTGGAGTCGCAACCCTGCCGCAGGTCGCCCACGAACCGCCCCGCAGAACGCGGTAGCCGCAACCGAAGAAGACCTCCGAGTACTCGGGGTAGGGGTGGGCCTTGAAGCCCGGATAGCCGTCGAACTCGTCGGCTGTCCACTCCCAGAGATTGCCGATCAGGTCGAAGGCGCCGCAGTCGGACGCGCCGTCCGGGTAGGCCCCAACCGGCGAGGTGTCGAAGGCAATCTGATCAACGTTGGCGTGCAGAGGGTCGTTGGGTGCGCCGCCGCTCCAGCTTGCCGCCGCCTCCCACTCGATCTCGGTTGGTAGACGGGCCCCGCGCGAGCGCGCGAAGGCGTCGGCTTCGAACCAGCTGACGTGTGCCGCGGGGCGATCCGGGTCGAGCTGCCTCGGTCCGCAGCTCGTGCGTTCAAGCGGCTGCCCCGGGTCGCTTAGGTCCCAATAGAGCGGCGCGCTTATCTGGTTGCTGACGACCCAGTTCCATCCTTCGTCGCTCCAGTAAGCGCTCTCGCGGTAGCCGCCATCGTCGACGAACTCCAGCCAGTCGGCGTTGGTGACCGTCGCGCGGCCGAGCTCGAACGGTTCCACCGGGAGCGTTCTTTGCGGGCGCTCGTTGTCGTATGAGAAGCCGTCGTCGCCTGCCCCAATCGGTCGCTGTCCGCCGGACACACGGACGAAGTCAAGGCCGCTGAGATGCCCAGGCGCCAGTGGCAGGTCTTGCCGGAACGATGGCTCGAAGCCGCCAAGCTGTGCGAGCGCAAGTGTCTGGCAGATCGTTTCGCGGTGCTGGAGCTCGTGGCGGGCAACCATCTCGAAGATCTCGTCGTCAAAGCCCTTCTCGCTGGAGACGTCCAGCGCGCGGGCGCGTACCTCGGCGAGGTATTCGCGTGCCTGCGGGGCATTCAGCTGCTCGATCTCTCCGCGCACTGCGCGCGGCGTCTCGAATGCGTCGTAGAGCGCGGCCAGCTCAGGGTGCAGAAGCGGCATCCCGCCGCCGCGGTGAACCAGCCAAAGGTCTTCGTATGCGGCGATGTGCGCGATGTCCCAGACCAATGGACTCATGATCGGGTCGATCTGGCGCTCCAGATCGGCGTCGCTGACGGCGGCGGTCAGCTCAAGCGTCCGCTCGCGGATTGCTTCGAGCTGCGAGGCGGGGTCCCCCGTGCCGTTGCCAGCGCGCTGCAGCGACATGCGCGACCTGTCAGTCGCCGCTCTCGCCGAGCGCGGCAGCGTCGGCGATCAAGGTCATTCTGTCTGCTGGCAGCAGCGAGGCCGGGGCCTGCGGGCCGGGTTCTCCGAGCGTCAGCTTCAGCGCGTCGGCCTTGCCGGAGCCGGTGACGAGCAGTACCAGGTCGGTGATCTCGGAGAGGGTCGGCAGCGAGAGGCTGACGCGCTCCGGAGGCGGCTTGGGCGAGTTGACGACCGGAATCGCCCGCGCGCCCGTCACCTCAAGTTCGGGGTGGCCGGGGAAGAGCGAAGCCGTGTGCCCGTCGGGACCAAGGCCCAGCAGGGCAACGTCGAGCCGCGTGTCGCCAAGCTGCTCGCAGTAGTCGGCGGCCGCCGCGTCGGGGCCGAGCTCGCCCTTCACGCGGTGCAGCGTCGCGGCGGGTAGCTTCAGCGTCTGTTCGAGCAGCAGCGAGTTGGCCTGAGGATCCTCAGGGCCGACGCAGCGCTCGTCTGCCAGCCACAGGTTCACGCCTTCGCCGTCGCCCAGCAGATCGCTGAGGATCTCGTAGGTGCGGTCAGGCGTGTTGCCGCCGGAACAAGCAAAGTGGGCTTCGCCGCGTGCGGCAATGGCGGCCGCAATAAGGCCGGCGATCGTCTTTGCCGTTAGCTGTGAGGCCGCCTCGGCGTCGTCGCAGCGCTGCACCTGAAAGCCGCTCATCAGCTCTCACCCAAGTCGGCTTCCAGATCGACCGGCCGGCTTGCGTCGAGCTCTTCCGTCTCGGCGTTGATTGCCTCCTCGGCGCTGATCAGCTTCATCACTGCGTTGATCAGCGCAAGGTGCGTGAACGCCTGCGGGAAGTTGCCGAGATGGCGCCCGGTCTTGGCGTCGAGCTCTTCGGCGTAGAGCGAGAGCGAGCTTGAGAACGACAGCAGCTTCTCGCATAGCTCCCTTGCGCGGTCCAGTTCGCCGATCTCAACGAGAGCCGAGACCATCCAGAACGAGCAGATCGTGAAGGTTCCCTCCTCGCCGCTGAGTCCGTCGTCGGTCTCGTCCACGCGGTAGCGCAGAACGAACCCGTCTTCGCTCAGTTCGTCAGCGATCCCTAGGACCGTGTTGCGGATCCGCTCGTCGGTCGGCGGCAGGAAGCGGAACAGCGCCACCAGCAGCAGTGCGGCGTCGAGCGCTGTCGTGCCATAGGCCTGCACGAACCGGTTCTTCTCAGGGTCGACGCCGTTGGTGAGAATGTCGTCGCGGATCTCGTTGGCGACTGCCTCCCAGCGCTCGGCCCGTTCGCGGTCGTTGCGCAGCTCTGCGAGCCGCACTCCGCGATCACACGCCACCCAGCAGAAGACTTTCGACGAGACGAAGTGCTGCGGCTCTCCGCGGACTTCCCAGATTCCGCGGTCCGGTTCCTTCCAGTTCTCAATCGCGCGTTCGACCTGGTTGATGATGATCGGCCAGGCCGAGTCGCTCAGCTGGTCGCGGTTCTTGGTGTGGATGTAGATCGAATCGAGCAGCGCTCCCCAGACGTCGTGCTGCTTCTGGTTGTACGCGCCGTTGCCGATCCGAACCGGCTTTGAGTCCTCGTAGCCGTCGAGATAGTCGAGCGTGCTCTCTTCGAGGTCGCGCTCACCGCCGATCCCGTAGAGCACCTGAAGATCCCTGTCACCGGCGACCAGATCCTCGATGAAGTAGTAGTAGTCGCCCGCCTCTTGCGCGAACCCGAGCGAGTAGAGGCCCCAGAGCATGAAGGTTGAGTCGCGGATCCACGAGTAGCGGTAGTCCCAGTTGCGCTCTCCGCCGGGAGTTTCGGGAAGCGAGGTCGTCGAGGCTGCCACCATCGCGCCGGTGGGGGCATAGGTCAGTCCTTTGAGCGTGAGAGCGCTGCGCTGGAGGTATGTGCGCCATGGGTGGTCCGGGAACGAGCCGTGTGCAAGCCAGTCGTGCCAGAAGTCGGCGGTGAAGGTGAGTCGCCGGTAGGCCTCGTCAAAGCTGGCGGGCGCGTCGTGCTCGGTCCAGCTGAGCGCAACGAACGCAGTGTCCCCCTCGTGCAGGGTTGTGCGTGCGCGTGCGCGTCCGCCCTCGAAGCCAAGTCGCAGGTCGGTCGTCAGCGTCAGCTTCAACGCTTCGTCCGGCGCCTCGGCGACGCCGACTCCGTATCCGTCGCTTGAGTACTCCCATGCAACCGGGATGCGGCCGTAGTCGAGCTTCGGCTCGCATTCCATGTGCATCTCGACATGGCCGTTGATGCAGCGCATCGTCCTGAGCAGGACGTGGTCGGCGTCGGTGTCCGTCGGGGAGCGGCGGTGGGTTTCCGAGCGCTCCGAGTCGTGATGCCAAGGGCCGATCAGGAGCACGTCCTGGACAACGACCCAGCCGGTGCGGGTTGCCCACGTCGTTTCGAGGATCATCGTTCCGGGCAGATAGCGCCTGCCGGCGGGGACTCGCTGGTCGGCCGGGGAGATGCGGAAGCCGCCCGCATCGCGGTCGAGCATCGCGCCGAAGACCGACGGCCCATCCATTCGTGGGAGGCACATCCATTCGACCCGACCGCTCGGTGCGATCAGGCAGCTCGACTCGCAGTCCGAGAGAAATGCGTAGTCGGCGATGGGTGGAAAGGCGCTGCCGTGGAGGGTGCCGTCGTGAACAAGAGGTTCCATAGAGCGAAAGCTAGCGTTTCGCAGCGCCGGGGGGCGGGCACCAGCGACCGACGCGGCCGCGGTATGGTCACGAAGGCTTCTCTTTCTCATGACCGACTCCCGCACAGCGCCAGACCGCAACCTCGCACTTGAATTGGTGCGCGTCACCGAGGCCGCCGCGCTTTCCGCGGCGCGGCTGGTGGGGATGGGCGACAAGGAGGCCGCCGATCAGGCAGCCGTTGACGCAATGCGTCTCGTGCTTGGGACTGTTTCGATGGACGGTGTCGTCGTCATCGGCGAAGGCGAGAAGGACGAAGCCCCGATGCTCTACAACGGTGAGCATGTCGGCAACGGCTCCGACCCGAAGGTCGACATCGCGGTAGACCCGCTTGAAGGAACGACCCTTACGGCCAAGGGGATGCCCAGCGCGCTTGCAGTGATCGCAGTCTCTCCTCGCGGCACGATGTTTGACCCCGGGCCCTGCGTCTATATGGAGAAGCTGGCGGGCGCGAGTGACATCGCCGACCTGCTCGATCTCGACCGTCCGGTT
Source organism: Actinomycetota bacterium (assembly GCA_009699565.1). Classification (GTDB taxonomy): domain Bacteria; phylum Actinomycetota; class Thermoleophilia; order Solirubrobacterales; family Solirubrobacteraceae; genus F1-60-MAGs163. The sequence continues at coordinate 5,381 of WLNX01000080.1, forward strand.
CCCGACACCTGCGCGCTTATCGCCGAGCGGCGCAACATCGACATCGGTGACGTGACCGTGATCGTGCTGGACCGCGAGCGCCACTACGAACGGATCGATCAGATCCGTGCCGCAGGCGCACGCGTCCGGCTAATAAGCGACGGCGACGTGAGCGCCGTTCTGCTGGCCGTCAGCGAGGGCTCTCCGGTGGACCTTCTCTGGGGAGTAGGCGGCACGCCTGAAGGCGTGATCTCGGCGGCCGCGATCAAGGCGATCGGCGGCGCGCTCGTTGGCCGTCTCTGGCCGCGCGACGAAGGCGAGCGCAAGGCGGCGCTCGACGGCGGCTACGACCTCGAGAAGCAACTGACACAGGACGACCTAGTCAAGGGCGACGACTGCTTCTTCTCGGCGACCGGCGTGACCGACGGCGACGTTCTTCAGGGTGTTCGCTACGAAGGCCGCGGAGTTGCATCCACCGAGTCGATCGTGATGCGCTCCAGCTCGGGGACGGTGCGCCGCGTTATGGCGCGCCACAACCGCGAGAAGCTCGCTGAGCTGATCAGCTAGCCAGCCGAAGAGGCTGGACGCTCGTCGCCTGCAGCGCCTCTGTCGCGCGGTCGCGGGCCGACCGGGGAGGAGAGGTCGTCGATCTGGGCAAACCGCCCGGTCCGCGACTCGGCCAGATCGCCTCGGGCGATCGAACGGAGGAACCCGTAGGTCACTAGTACGTGGATCCGCGACTGGGTTGCCGCGTAGGCCCACTGGGCTATCGATGCGGCTATGCGCGGGTAGTAGTTGGCTATCTCGATGTCAACATGCAGCGTGCTGCGCCCGTCGGTTTCGGTCGCCTTGCGGCTGACGTCAATCTCGAGGTAGCCGTCACTGTCGACTCCGGGAGCTGCGACAAGAACGCCGCGCTCGATCCACCAGCGCACAACGCCGCGCTCGCCGTCCATCCGGTACTCCGGTTTGCGGAATGCGAGCAGCACAAACGGCCTGCGAAGAAAGACGACGAAGCGCTCGTTGTCGGTGTACTGAACGCGGATCAGGCCGAGCGTGCAGCGGGTCAGGAAGCGCCAGTAGGTGCGGGCAAGCCGCTCAAGGTGCATAGGCGTCCAAATTGCCTCAAGTGCAGCGGAATCCATCTGCAGATCGGCCGACTGAACCGATAGCACTGCGCCGTTCTTGTCGGTGTGCGTTGAATCCTGGAGCCGTCCAATTTCCACGCGGCCGACGCTTCGCGGTCGGCTCAGCAGCCTCGTCGCCACCCTGACCAGCACCAGCGCAACCGCGACGATCACGACGATCGTTACGAGGCCCTCGACTATGTACCAGAGTGCCGTCACGCCGGTTGGCCGGCGCCGTCGGCCATCGCGCGCTCGACTGCTTCGTCGAAGTCCATCGGGTTGTCGTTGATCCCGGCGGGCGGCGGTGTTCTAACGATCATTTCCTCTTTGAGCCCATCGATCAGCGGCCGGGCGAGGGCCGGTTCGACACTGGTGACGAAGCGAACCCAGTACGAGGAAAGTCTCGGCGAGAGAACCGGAACCGGGATGATCAGCGGCTCGCGGCGACCTTCCACCCGTGCGAAGCGGTCCATCATCTCGCGGTAGCTGACGATCTCGGCTCCGCCAAGCTCGACGTCGGTCGGCGGCGATTCAAACGTCGCGAGCCGCGCCAGAGCGCTTGTAACGTCTTCGGCGGCGATCGGCTGGGTGCGGGTATCGATCCACTTCGGCCCGACCATCAGCGGCAGCCGGTGAACAAGCTGGCTGAGCATTGTGAATGAAGCACTGTCGGCACCAATCACCATCGCTGCGCGCGCGTGTACAGGTTCAGGGACGGCCGTTTCGAGGATCTCAGCGACTTCGGCGCGGCTTGCAAGGTGCGCCGACCCGCCGCCGGATGGGGGAAGCCCGCCCAGATAGATGATCCTCCTGACACCGGCACGCTTGGCTGCGTCGGCGAAGTTTTGAGCGCCGATTCGGTCGTTCTCCTCAAAGTCCCCAGGCGATCGCCCCATCGAATGGATCAGGTAGTAGGCAACATCCACGCCCTTAAGCGCCTCGTCGAGTCCCTGCCCGCTGAGCACGTCGCCTTTGATCACTTCAACCTGGTCGCCGAGGTCTGCGTTTTCGGGGCTGCGGACCAGCGCCTTCACGCTGTGCCCTCCCGCCAGCAGCTTTGGGAGCAGCGCGCCGCCGACCGCGCCCGTTGCACCGGTCAGAAGAATTGTTTGTTCGTTATTGCTGGTCATGTCAGGTGTACGCTCACTTTCGTGTCCAACGATGACCGATTTCGGCTGCTGCTGCGTATTCATCATTCGTGGGGAGGCACGGAACTGCCCGCACGCTCAAATTTGAAATGACTGAACTAGCGATCAAAGAGGTTGCCCGGCAGAGCGGAATTGCTCCGGGAACGCTGCGCATGTGGGAGCAGCGCTACGGCTTCCCGAAGCCGCAGCGCTCCCCCAACGGCTACCGCAGCTACTCCGAGGGCGACGTCGAAACGCTGCTTAGAGTACAGGCATACCGCCACCGCGGCCTGTCGATCCCCGCCGCGATCGAACGCGCCAAAGAGGACGGCAGCATCGCCGACCGCC